>JANOTP010000164.1:0-16791 GCA_031416415.1 Cytophagales bacterium
GCTATAAGTATAGCAGCTGCAATGGTCCCTTCTGGTCTGCCAGCACAGATATCGATAGCCCTTGCTTTAGGAGTTCAAAGGCTTGCCAAACGAAATGCTATTGTAAAAAAATTATCTTCTGTAGAGACCTTGGGAGCAGCTACGGTAATTGCTTCCGACAAAACAGGAACGATAACTAAAAATGAAATGACGATAAATTTTTGTCGTTTTGATGGTCATGAGTATACCATAACGGGTTTAGGATTTGAGCCAAAAGGAGAAATTTTAAATACTGAAGCTATACCTATTTATAAGGAAAATTTAAAAGAAAAAAAACAATACTTTCTATCAGGTTATCTCGCTTCGACTGCAAAAATAAATCCACCCGACAATTTTCATAAAACTTGGTATTCTATTGGAGATCCTACTGAATCTGCATTCGCTACCTTAGCGATGAAAGCTGGGTATAAACTAGAACAGATAGAAAAAGAATATAAAATAATACAACTATTACCATTTGATTCAATAAGAAAACGTATATCTATAATTAGAGAGCATAATGGAAAATATATTTCCTATGTGAAAGGATCTATAGAGTCTGTGTTGCAAGTATCTACTTTCATTTCTGTAGAAGGTACAATTAAACCTCTTGATGAACATGAGAAGAATACTCTTCTAGAGATTTCTAGAACGTATGCTGCGAAAGGTTTGCGAATAATTGCCACAGCATATAAAAAAATTAATGAAGAAAAAACAACTTATACTCAAGAGGAGACAGAAACAGAACTAATTTTTTCAGGCTTCGTCAGCATGATGGACCCTCCGAATGAAGGTGTTAAAGAAGCAATTGCAATAGCATTTAAAGCACACCTACGCTTGATGATAATAACTGGTGACAATGAAATCACGGCAGCGGCAATTGCAGATCAAATTGGAATGAAAAATGCAGATGGCAGCCTTCCTTTAATTATAAACGATAAAGAACTTAAAAAGCTTTCCAATGAAGAGTTAATAACAAAGCTTACTCAACGAACACTTATTTTTTCGCGAGTATCCCCAGAAGAAAAATTAAAAATTGTAACGCTTCTAAAGGAAAGGGGAGATATTGTAGCGGTGACTGGCGATGGAGTAAATGACACGTTAAGTTTAAAAAAAGCAGATATAGGAGTTGCTATGGGATTGAAAGGCTCTAAGATAGCACAGGAAGCGTCGAGTATGGTATTACTTGATGATAATTTTTCAACGATTGTCTTCGCTATACAAGAAGGGAGAACTATATATAATAATATTCAAAAAAATGTACGAGCAACGCTTACTTCAAACCTTGCAGAATTAACCTGTGTGTTGTTTGGATTTATAGGTGTATTCTTTGACCTCCCAATTATTATACTAGCCATTCATATACTTTTAATAGACCTTATTGGTGAAATGCTCCCTTTACTTGCACTGAGTTTTGACACGGCTGAAAAAAATTTAATGCTCAGTAAACCCAGACAACAAGGTCAGATGGTCAATTCTAAGGTTCTCTTTTCAGTGCTTAGTTCTGGTTTAACTAGAGGATGTATTGCTATTGCAGCATTCTTTTTAATATTCAATGCCAATCAAGGAAGCATCATTCAGCATGAAAAAGCTGTAACTGCTACTTTTATTACGATCATCCTCACACAATTCATTAACATTATATGCATGAGAACACAAAGCTTTGTTTTTTGTAAATACTTATTCAGTAATAAATATTTGTTTCTAGGAATGTTATTATCAAGCATCCTTATGTTGCTTATTGTCTATCTACCTTTCTTCAATCTTTACCTCCATACTGGTCCTCTCTCTCTGTCCGAATGGCAGTACCCTCTGATAGGATCCTTAATCTATCTTGTTTTATATGAATTATCAAAAATTTTAACTAATTGGTTTCAAAAAAGTCAATGATTTAAAAAGTTAAAAAAAAGTAACAGTAACTATTTAATCTATCCTATGAATGATATAAATAAAAAAGTAGCCTATTTTTCTATGGAATATGGCATAGATCAACCTTTGAAAATTTATTCTGGAGGATTAGGTTTCCTAGCAGGTTCACATATAAGAAGTGCTTATGCACTCAAGAAAAACATGATTGGTATTGGTATTCTTTATACTAATGGATATCATGAACAGGTAAGGAATACAGAAGGATACATGGAGGTGAAATTTGTAAAGAAGCGGTATTCATTTCTAAAAGATACGGGAATTATTTTCACGATTACCATACATGGCTCTCCAGTATATGTAAAAGCTTATTTACTTCCTTCTGAAGTTTTCGAAACAGCTCCATTGTATTTACTCACCACCGATATTCCCGAAAATGATTCTTTAAGCAGATCTATAAGTTTTCGATTATACGACAGCAATCTTGCCACTAAAATAGCGCAGTTCATGCTACTAGGTATTGGTGGAGCAAAATTATTAGAAATTCTGAAGCAAGAACCAGAGATTTACCACATGAACGAAGGTCATGGACTTCCATTATTATTTTATCTATATTCAAAATTTAAGGACATAAACAAAGTAAAGGAAAGAGTAGTATTTACAACACATACTCCAGAGAAAGCAGGCAATGATGAAATTAATATCAAGCTACTGGACGAAATGAGTTTTTTCTCTACTATTCCTTTGGAAGAAGTGAAAAGTATTGCTCATATAAAAGAAGATACCTTAAACTTTACCCTCACTGCGTTGAGAATGTCAAAAATTGCAAATGGCGTTTCTCAACTACATGGAACAGTCTCTAATGCTATGTGGAATGGGAATGACGGAATCTGTATAATTGTATCTATTACGAATGCACAAAATAAAAAATACTGGATGGACATTGAACTTGAAAATTATTTAAACAGCAATGACAATGAAGGATTAACGAATAGAAAACAACAGTTGAAAAACGAAATGCTCAAAGTAGTAGCAGATCAGACAGGTAAAATATTCGATCCAACTATTCTTACTATTGTGTGGGCAAGAAGAGTCACCTCTTACAAGAGAGCGGATTTAATATTAAAAGATTTTGACAAATTTATAAAACTCGTAACAAGGTCAGGAAATCCTATACAAATTATATGGGCAGGGAAAACGTATCCTGAAGATTATATTGCTATTGACTTTTTCAACAAACTTATAGAAAGAACAAATAATCTAACTAGATGTGCTGTTCTTGTTGGCTACGAAATGAAACTTTCTTCTATTTTAAAAAAAGGAGCTGATGTGTGGTTGAATACTCCGAGATATACAAGAGAAGCGTCCGGAACTAGCGGAATGACAGCCGCGATGAATGGAGCTGTTAATTTCTCTATTCCAGATGGCTGGGTTCCAGAATTTGCAAAACATGATAAAAATTCATTTATTATTCCTGTTGATCCCACTGCTTCTTATGCCAAACAGGATACTGAAGATCATATAAATATGATGAATATACTAGAGAGTGAAATCATTCCCATTTATTATACTAACAAAGACAAATGGAGAGAAATAATAAAGTCTAGTATGAGGGACGTAATCCCAGCTTTTGATTCAGACAGAATGGTAAAAGAATATTATGATAAGCTTTACAATTATTCTCCACTATCTACTAGTTAAACTATTCAGTCTTTTGAATAATAATATTCCTCCTAATAGCGCTACTAGAAATATTAAAATAAGGAAATATAAACCACCTCTTAAACGTTAAACCATCTTAATCAATAAAAACAGTTAATTATAAATAATAATATCTTTTCTTTTTCATCAAGGATTTGCTTATTTACGTATTAATAAAAAATAAGATATATGATGGATAGCATTTTCACCACAGACGTTTTAAAACTTATTATAGCACTCATAATAGGTGCCATAATTGGAGCGGAACGTGAATATAAAAGTAAGGCAGCAGGCTTTAGAACCGTTATTTTGGTAACGGTAGGTTCTTGTTTATTTACCATCCTTTCAATACAACTAGGAGACGGTAACAACCAAGGAAGAATAGCCGCAAATATTGTTACTGGAATTGGTTTCCTTGGAGCAGGGGCAATTTATCGAGATAAAATAAGTATTAGAGGACTCACCACTGCAACTACTATTTGGATCTCTGCTGCATTAGGAATGGCGGTAGGCTGCGGACAATACCATCTTGCAATCATAGTTACTATAATTGTAATGATCATTTTACTTAGTTTTAGTTGGTTTCAAAAAGTAATAGACACTGTAAATCAGGAAAAAAATTATAAAATAAAATTTGAGAACACTACTATTCACATTACACATATAGAAAGTCTCTTTATCAAATATAATCTTGAAAGTAGCAGAGTAAAGCAGGAACGTAATGGAGAAGAAATCACTGTAATCTTCTCAGCGGAAGGTAAAGAAAAAAATCATAGCATTTTTACAGAGGCCCTTTTTACGGAACATATGATTAAATCATTTGAAGTATAAAACACTAAATTAGTCCAATACCTTCACTGCGGTACCTAACAACCATGACTTTAATAACATGGGATTAGAAGTCATATTTCCTATTACATATACCGCTGACCCTCCAAGTACAGAAGAGGTTACAGCTTCTTCACTCAACACGTGCGAAGGATATACAAAAGAGGAATGAATAAAATTAATCTTCTCTCCTTTCTTACTAATTATGCCCACATGATTGTCTAGCCCAACTACATAAACATCATCGGAATGATTTTTTAAATAAGTCATCATACTATCAAAATTAGAATATACTTTAACATCTGTACATACTGATTTGACAATGGCGTGAGAATATTTTTGAGCTAATTTATAACGATTAATATTTACACCTGTATGACGCAAGGTGGTAGAAACAAAATACCCACATGCAATCATTCCTTTACCTGGTGTTTCCGTAATTCCATTATAATCCCAGACGGTACCATACCATGTAGGATAAATATTTTCGGTAAGTATAGTTCTAAGAAAACTGCTAGCTTCTTTTAATACGGCCTTCTTAGCTTGATCTGTAGTTTTAGAATTGTATTTCTTAGCAAATGTTCTACGCTTTAATTCAATAGAATCTCTTAAACTTTGATAATTTTCTTGGAGTTTTTCAGCACGAAGCGAATCCGCTTTAGTTTTAAAGAGTTCTAAAACTGACCTCTTTGTAATAGAAGCAGCATAACCAACATACTTTCTACCAGAAGAAGTACTTATTCCTATCAAAACAAAAAGGAAACATACTGTAAGAAAAACTCTCTTTTTCATAGACATCTTTTTTACCATAATGCAGAAATTCAAAAAAGATACAAGTTATTTTCCTATTCGTATAAAATCGTTGTTTTAATTAATTCAGTCTTATTCCGTATCGGAAATTTTCCATTTGGCAATTCCATTTACTATTTTACCTCCTGCTGTAGAGAAACTTCCTCCTGCATACAATTCGCCATTATAAATAGTAATCGCATATACCGCATCACTTACGCCACCTGCCATCACAGACCAATTTGTACCATTCCATCGGGCTATTCCATTTGTTTCTCTTCCGTTAAGAAACGCCTTAAATCTCCCACCTGCATAGAGTTTTTCATCAGAAACCAACAGTGCAGAAACATGATGTTGAGCTGTATGCGAACCAATTCCTGAGCCAACACTCACCCAACCTTTCCCTTGAGTTTCCGCTATAAATGATATTATTTCATCGTTTACGATTCCAAAATGTCCGGCAGCATAAAGCTTACCTTTGTTTACAGCCATTCCGTGAACAACACCGTTAAAAGCTCCAAAACCAATCCATTTTTTCCCATTCCACTTGAAAAGATTGTTCATTATTTCTCCATCCTTAACGATTAAATCACCACCTGCATATACTTCACCATTATAATCTACTAATGAAAACACATCGTTGGGGGGACCTATTCCCAAAGCAGCCCATGCACTACCGTTCCACTTTACTACACCTTTAGCATCAACACCTCCAGCTTCGGTAAAATCACCTCCTACATAAAGCTCTCCTCTAAAAACTAACAATGCATTTACATCAGAATCAATTCCCGTTCCTATTGAAGACCAATTCGTACCATTCCAACGAGCAATATTTTTAGCTGATACACCACCCGCTGTATCAAAGATTCCTCCTACATATAGCTCATCGTTGTATACCATCATAGTAGCAACCGATCCATTTATACCTGACAAAACAGGCAACCAATCATTACCATTCCATCTGGCTATATTACGTAAGTTCTTCCCTCCTGCACTTCCAAAAACACCACCTGCATACAATTCTCCTTTGTAAACCGTTAATGCATTTATATATCCATGCGATTCATTTCCATCGTGATCTACTTCAATTGTTTTTTTGAAAGTTTCTTCTTTTCCTCCCACACTTTTTAAAACTCCTGATCCTACTGGTGCCCAGTTTTGAGCATATAAATTAATGCTAATTATAGATCCAAGTAGTGCTAGAAAAAAATTTGCTTTCATATTTTTATAATTACTTTTAAGCAAGATAATTAAAAGAATTACTAGTTGCGAAAAAATAATACTAACGATATACATTAATTACCAATAATAGAACTAATTGAAAGTTTTATAAAAAAAAATAGCATTCACCAATTGGTGAATGCTATCAATAAACCTACCACTTAACCTTAACCTACTACTATTGAAAGCGTAACAAGATCACCTGATACTTTCAGGCCTTGCCGCTCTACTGTACCTTTATTTAATTCAAATTTCATTTTATCGTCCTTCATAACAAAGTTAATACCTGCTCCTTTTTTAGCCCCAGAACCCGTTTCACTTATAACCAATACAGGTTTTCCTGTTACTTTACCTGATATAGAACCAAGCGAAGAACTGCTGTTTTCAGAAACAAAAATTAATTGGCAACCGCTTAAATCAGAAGTAGCTGTTAATTTTTTTATCGTTAAATTCTTTCTAGTATTGGCTAATGCTTGAAGTTCTTCAATTATAGGAGAATTACCTACAACCCCAATAACGTAGGTCGCATTGGTAGTAGGCCACTCTATATATTGCGTAAATTTGTAAATGAATAAAGCATGTACTTTATAATTTATGCCCTGTGATTTTGCATTAGTAGCAATCATACATACTGCAACGGATAGCAGGATCATTACTATCCTTAGTTTCTTTTTCATAATAGTATTCATTTATGTATTTATACGGATACGGTTGGATTTATTTATCTTACATAGAGATTTCTTACGTAAGGTTTTACCTATTTAGCTAGTCAATACCACACAAAAATACATATTAAAGGCGATTTTCAATAAAATTACTAAAAAAAAGATGTATTGAAATACTGTAATTTAATTTATTGTAGCAGTACTTTCAATTAAAAACAATGAAACTAAACTTAAATCAACTCAGTAGTATTGAAATCTTACATAGCATATACGTAACTTAAAATTTCAAAAGGATGGTTAAAATTGATTCAAAAGGAAAACAATTAATGGAAAAAAATAGCATCCTTAATCAGAGGATGCTATTAATAAATCACCTTAAACTTACTTAACCAACTATTATTGAAAGCGTAACTAGATCACCTGATACTTTCAGACCTTGGCGCTCTACCATACCTTTATTTAATTCAAATTTCATTTTATCGTCTTTCATTACAAAATTAATTCCTGCACCTTTTTTAGCTCCAGAACCTGTTTCACTAATTACTAATACTGGCTTTCCTGTTACTTTTCCAGAAATAGAAGAAAGAGAAGAGCTGTGGTTTTCCGAAACAAAGATCAATTGACAACCACTCATATCTGAAGTAGGAGTAAGTTTTTTTATAATTAAATTTTTTCTCGTGCCTGCAAGCGCCTGAAGCTCTTCAAGGATAGGAGAATTACCTACTACTCCAATTACATAATTACCATTGGCAGCAGGCCACTCTATATATTGTGTAAATTTATAAATGAATATAGCGTGCACTTTATAATTGATACTCTGCGACTTGGCATTCGTAGGAAGTATGTATACTGCTATTGACAGTAAAATGAATAATATGCTTAGTTTCTTTTTCATAGTCTTGTGTTTATGTAGGGATTTATACGGATAGGGTTGGCTTTTCTTTATCTTACATGGCTCTTTCTTACGTAAGGTTTTCAGCCTTAGAAAAGCATAAAATCATAAAAAGCTTCTTTTAAGATCAATTTCAAATAAATGAGCTACAAAAAAGATGTATTGAAATAATTGAAACTCAAGAATGAAAAGCTACTTTGTTAAAAAAAATTATGTAATAGTAAAGTAAAATAACTTGTATGAATAAAAACTTACATGATGGCAAATCATCCTATGACTTAGAAACACTTGCACTCAAATTAGGGAATACCTTTTAATTAATTAAGCTCTACATTATGTTTAACGATTACTAAAAGTTTCTATTAATTATCTGCTGGCATAAATTCCAACAAATAATTAATAGAACTTATTTTTTAGAATTTCGATAGACAACTCACCATCGAAAGAATTAATATACTTATCTTAATAAATTGATATTTTTAACTATAGATACCAATCAATAGTTAAACAATAAAAATTAGTTAATAATTAGATAGATAATATAGGCTACAAGTGCAATGCCCGCCCGAATAACTGTCTTTTTAATTAGTTCTCCAGTAAACACTTTCCCTAATTCAATATTTTTATCTGTAGAATCATTGTCCAAGCCTACTTTTTTAGACAATTTAGCCCCTACCGTACTAGAAGCACCCATCAAGGCCCAAAAGGCTACCCATGCGGCATTAAGTCCTGCTATAAGCGCTATCAATAAAAATACAAATGCATAATCTTTCATATAGAATAAATAAAGGGTTAATTGAATAATCAATTCGTATTGGTACGAATCTATAAAAGAGACTCAACAAGTAACAAATGTTACAAATAAAAAAGTTGCTTACGAACTATAAAAATACTTATTCAAGAAATACGTTACGTAATTCTTGAATAAGTATCAAAACAATTAAATTAAGAAGTGAAATTATAGACCAAATTATATTCCTCGTAATCCGAATATCCTTTTTCATCTGCAGAATAAAATGCATCCATATTAACATTTAGGGATAAAGGCCATTCATTTTTGAACCTTGCCACAAGGTCAGGGTTGTTTATAAAAGGACGACCAAAAGCTATTAGATCAGCTAACCCATTTTGGATGTCTGATTCTGCTCTTTCTTTATCGTATCCACCACAAAGAATAATTTTATTTTTGAAATTATCTCGTATGATTTTTTTCATCTGCAGAGGCACAACAGGGGAACCCATTGAAGAATGATCTACAAGATGAATGTAGGCTATACCAAGAATATTGAATTGCTCTGCTAGGTATTTATAGGTAGTTTCAATTTCTGGGTAAGGAGCCATGTCACTAGCTGTTCCGTAGGGAGATAGACGAATACCTGTTTTTCCTTTTCCAATAGCCTCTGCTACTGAAGCAACTACTTCAATTACAAATTTACATCTATTTTCAATGCTTCCACCATAACTATCGGTTCGGATATTACTTATAGGAGAAAGGAATTGTTCTAATAAATAACCATTTGCACCATGCAATTCTACCCCATCAAAACCAGCTTCTATTGCATTTTTTGCAGCTTCAACGTATTCTAATTTTGTAATGACAATATCCTCTGCGGTCATTTCTTTCGGAATAGGAAAGTCTTGCATCTTTTGTTCGTCTGTCCACATCTGTCCTGCTGGTTTTACTGCTGAAGGTGCTATGATCTGAGCACCTTCGGGCATATTAAGTGGATGGCTAATTCTTCCTGTATGCATGAGTTGGACAAATATCTCGCCTCCTCCTTTATGTACCGAAGACGTTATTTTTTTCCAACCTGCTACTTGTTCTTTAGAATAAATTCCTGGTATACGCGCATAACCAAGTCCATTGGGAGAAGGTGACGTGCCTTCTGTTACAATTAATCCTGCACAAGAGCGCTGTCCATAATATTTTGCCATCAATTCATTTGGCAAATTACCAATTGCTCTACATCTAGTCATGGGAGCCATTACAACGCGATTTGCTAATTGTATTGAGCCTAATTCTATAGGGGTTAATAATTTATATTCTTTCATAAGTTTAATTATTTAAAACTAATTTTATTATGTATTATTTTCTTTAATTTTATTTTAAACAATAATCTTTAAATACTGTTGCATATATAGAAACACTAATGCACTAACAAGTACGAATTTCAGCATATTTTAAAATTTCCTATATATATAAATAAATAAATTTCTTACATAATTCCTTGGTTTTATAACATACTATAAACTACAACTCCTTTTCATGAATCCACTGATCAATTAGGGGTGGAACATAATTTTCCATTTGCATTAGAAGACCTTCTATCGTAGTGCTTACAAGAACTAATTTCTGATTACTTTCTTTAAGTAAACCTTTTTCTACCATAGTTTGTATCATTGCAATAAGAGGATCATAGTACCCCTCTAGGTTTAAAATACCAATAGGTTTTTTATGCAACCCCAGTTGTGACCAAGTAAGCATTTCGAATAATTCTTCCAATGTTCCAAAACCTCCGGGCAAAGCGATTACTCCATCACAAAGTTCATTCATTTTAGTTTTCCGCTCGTGCATGGTTTCTACCAGTATCATTTCGGTGAGCTGATCATGAGCTATTTCTTTTGCCCCTAAAAATCGTGGAAGAACCCCTATTACTCTGCCTTTTTTGTTTAATACACCATCAGCAACAGCTCCCATCAATCCGATTTTTGCACCTCCATATACAAGGGTTATCCCTCGAATTGCCAACGTTTCACCAAGTAGAAATGCTAAATTTTTATAGTTTACAGAATTGCCTAAACTTGACCCACAAAAAACGGTAATACTTTTCATTATAATGAGTTTTTATTATCTATCAAAGTTAGCTTTTTTGAATTAAAAAATAGATTAAAAACCAAGTATATCTAACTACTTTAGATTTTGTATAAGAATAGAAAGACCGTTGTATGCAAATGCATACAACGGTCTTTCTATTCTTTCATTAGATTAAATCTAATTACATTTTTTCACATTTTTCTTGACAAAGAATTGAATGTTCTAAATGCATTCTCAAACCTGGGAGCATTTTTTCCGCCCATGCTCTTATTTCGCTATCAGAAGCATTTTTAGAAGCTTTCTCAAACTTTCCTATTGCATCTTTGTGTCCTTCCACCATTTTATCGCAATATTCTTTATCAAATTTATTGCCAGTCTTATCTAAAAGTTTTCTATAAGTAGTTTGTTCATCATCTGTAAGCGTTGTAGGCACAGTGATTTGTTTTCTATCCGCTAAAGACTTCAATTCATTTAATGCTTGAGTATGTTCTGTCTCCATCATTTTTCCCAATTCTTTAACATCAGCAATAGATCCATTTGTTTGAGCTAGTTTCCCTAGTTGGATCTCGTCAAGATTAATTACTGCAGCATCTACTAAGAACTGAGCATCATCTTCTTTTTTATTGCTAAATTTTGCATCGTTCATATCTTCTGCAACCTCTGTAGGACTATCATTTTTTTGTTCATTGCTACATGAAGTCATCGCAACAGATGCAGAGAAAATAGTTGCGCATAAAAGTGTGTATTTTAAATTTTTCATTTTCGTAAGTAGTTTAGTTTTTAATTTGTTTGATTATGATACAAATCTATAGGGTATTTAAATCAAAGTTTTACATTATTCATTTGATATTTTACATAGTTACCACTAACGCTCGTTGAGAGTCTGGTTATATCTCTTATTATATTTTACCATTGTGTGTGTCCCCATCAATGCTGTTCAAATAAGGATTTAATAGCAATCTAAATCTGTTACCTTTCTATGTTCATAAACTAAGACACTATTGTCAGTGTGAGTTGGAGTGTGAGTCTTGAAAAAATAAACTTTATTCCTTCGCCATTGTTTGTGTCCCCACAAACAATTTTCACTATGCAACACTATAGTTGAATATATGGAGACACAAACAATTCTCATTTTTAATAGTTGTTTGTGGGGACATAAACAACGGCATAAGATTGTTTTGAGAACATAAACAATGGCATAATTTTAAGGATCTCCACTTATAAATTATTTTCATCCGTTATTAAATTATATCCGCGAAAACCTATAACTAAATGAACAAGAGGAGACCTCGTGAAATCCCTCTACTATTTTACTAATAACTAAATGACCTGTTATATAAATTTACATTTTGACATATAGTTAATGCCATTTTTTTATTATTTTTAGTAAATAATAAAAAAGATATGCTTGTACAATTAATTTACGTGAGCGATAGAAAGTCCACATGCACAGAAAAAGACATTGAGAAAATCCTTGACTCTAGTAAAAAAAACAATCCAGGTCTAGGGGTTACCGGTGTGTTATTTTATAATGAAAAAAAATTCCTTCAGTTAGTTGAAGGAGAATATAAAATTATTATGGAGACTTATGATAAGATAAAAACAGATCCTCGTCACGAACGTTGCATAATGCTAACGTGTTCACCCATAAAAGAAAAATCATTTACTTCATGGAATATGGGATTGAAAAAAATTGATAACTCATTAGAAATATTAACAGAGATTACTTCAGAAGAAAAAAAATATTTAAATTATTTAATTTCAGGAAACGAAGAAAAAGACGGCCTAAAAGCACTGCAGTTAATCAAGCGAATTTTCAATTAGTCAAGTATTATTCCATGGCGGGTGTGCCAGCCAATGCTATTCAAATAAGGAGAGGCCCCTTCTGGCTACTCTTGTTCACACTCGCCCTTGGTGCTTTTCACCATAGTCGTCAACCTAAGGCGTTAATAATTTTGAAAGTCAATAGCCTGACCTCGTTCCGCTACGCTACACTCGGTCAGGCTACTCTAATACCTTATTAACTGTTTACACAATTTCGCCCTTGTTGGTGCTTTTCACCAAAAAGCGTTGCCTGTGGCTCCAATGTTTGAATAACTTAACAATGATAATAAGTATATTTAACCCCTAATGTAATAATTTGATTTTACCCTTTCAGGTTCTCTATCCCAAATCCCTCTATTTCCAATATGAGTTAATATACCAAATCGATCAAATCCTGTTTCGTAAAATTCAGCAGAAGAATAAAAATAGTCCATTGGTTCTTTGCATAAGCTCCATTTTTCTTGTACAGGATTGGCATGAATATAATCTAGCTTTTGATAAATTACTTTTGGTGTATAAAGATCTATCGATTTAGGATTTCGTTTCCAGAACTGATATATTCTATCTTTTGCTCCTACATAAAACTTATCCAGTAGTTGTTGATTATCGTTAAGAACTAAGTCATACTTTATCTTTTGAGCAGTATTCTTGAGATGTCCACCTTTCACTTTTGAATAGAGTAAAGAAGTATGGTTTTCCCAAATATAGTGAAGATGATTGGGCATAAGAACAAAGGCATATAATAATGATTAACATGGTAAAAAGCACCAATTACGAAAAGAAACTTAAATATTAATGATTATTTATTTACGATAACATTAATAAATATCAATCCTTTTGTATCAACATTCAATTAAACGTATATTTATCTTATCAAAAAACTCAGCTTTTCATTATGAAACACCTCTACTTATTCCTGCTATTTTTAACATGTTCATCTCTTTATATTAAAGGCCAATCCATTCAATTTGGGTCTGAGAATGAAAAGAAAAATGAACTTACAAAAAGTAAAGTTATTATGGTTTCACAGGAAGGTTATTGGGTATTAAATTCTGGCGAAACTAGTGCATTAACCTTAATGAACAGTAACTATTATATTGAATATTATGACAATAAAATGATTCGCCAAAGTAAAAAAAAGATTGAGTGCCCTATTGTTAATGGTAATATATATGAGATGGATTATTTAATAGTCTATCAAAATAACATCCATTTATTATCTTCTTTTGAGGATAAAGAAAAAAAGGAAACATTCTTTAAGATTTTCAAGCTTGAAAACGATGGGGGAATAAACCCAAACATCATAAATGAATGGAGTTTACTTGGCAAAAATTATGATAAAAATGTAGTGTATTCCTCAGACAGCAGTAGTTATGCAGTTGTAGTTTCCATAATAGACAGTAGAGATACTAAAATTTTAACTGGTCCTGGAATTTCTATAGATAAAAAGGCATTAAGTCAGCCTTTCATTTTTAGCTATTGGGTTTTTAGAAATGAAAATGAAATATATTCAATTAAAAATAGGGAAATTAATTATGATGGATTAAAATTTATGCCTACCAACTTCTTTTTAAGTCAATCAAACGATTTATTAATTACAATAGATTATGAATTAAAAAAAACAGAGGAAAATAAAAAGCTATTGAAGAAAAAAGACCTTTGGAAAGTAAATGCTTCATCATTAAAACTAGAAAAAATCACTCTATCTCCAACGAACAATTATTTTTTTAATTGGAAAATAAATTGGACTAAAGAAAATGATATGCTCGATTTAATTGGCTCTTATAATATGGTAGATGAACAAAATACCATTGGAGTATTTTTCATGTCACTTTCATTAAACCCGCTATCAATAACCCGCAGTATTACCACAGTGCTTCCTAAGAACATTTTTGACAATGTATATGGTTTATATAAAAACAAAAACTACCTATTAAATTTTAGTTTAGAACATGTATTTGATTTTAATAACGGTAGTAAATTATTGATTTTAGAGTATACCAATAGCGCAATATTTCATAGAAATGTAACGAATACAACTTCTGCGGCAGTTGGTGGAAATAACAACCCAGGAATAGAGTATTCCGATATGGTTTTTATTAATTTAGATAATAATGGAACAATATTTTGGTCTGATGTGATTAGAAAAAACCATCTAACCTATGGACATTACAAAAGATCAACAGATCAAAAATATTTTAAAAGTTACCTTGATTATATCCCTTATACAGACTTTGCGTTTTCCTACATCGCAGTATTATCAAACAACACCGTGTCCGTATACTTTCAAGATTCGAGATTTAGAAAAGAAAAAGAATTAAGAACCTATAGTCCAACTTTATCAGATAGAAACCTCGATGGAACCGTTATACTGAAATGCAATTTTAATGAAAAAGGGTATGTTGAATCAAAAATAGTATACGATCAAAATAAAGAAGGGTTTGTTTGGGGTACTAGCTTGTATTTTAATTCAAAAAATGGTTTATATGTTTATACTGAAAATAAAAAACTATCTAGGTGGCTAAAACTAACATACTAATCGAATTTACCCCTGCTTGCGCAAGCTTACGCTTGTGTCCTTTTTGAATTCAAGCGTATGCTTTATACCTCATAACCTGCCTCCTACTATGAAGCAAAGCCGTTTGTTAAATCCCTTTTGATAAATTATTTGTAATTAATTTCAAGCATACGTAGAGAAAAGTTTGTGGAGACACAAACTTTGGCTTCGTATCAAATTAAAAGAAGCGAACTTTTACCAAAATCCGCCTCTCCTATTTTTATTTCACTTTAACTAATCGCTGCATACTAAGACGGCCATAGATATGCGTTATCATCAGGCTATAGATACCTGGGGTATATTGTTGCCCAAACGTGATGATTTGTTGCGGTTGAATATTTTCACGTTGGAATACTGTTTCACCTAATTCATTTACTATTTGTATCTTTAACACCTCTCCATTGTTTACAAACTCAAACTCGTTTTGAGTAGGGTTAGGATATGCCACCAAACCGCCTTTCGCCCTTGTTGGTGCTTTTCACCAACAAGGGTTTCCTGTGGCTATAATGATTGAATTACTTAGTAATAATTATAATCCCTATTGAAATAATTTGATTTAATACTTTCAGGTTCTCTGTCCCAAATCCCTATATTTCCAATATGAGTTAACATACCAAATCGATCAAATCCTGTTTCGTAAAATTCAGCAGAAGAATAAAAATAGTCCTTGGGCTCTTTGCATAAACTCCATTTTTCTTGTACAGGATTGAAATGGATATAATCTAGCTTTTGATAAATTACTTTTGGCGTATAAAGATCTATCGATTTAGGATTTCTTTCCCAGAACTGATATATTCTATCTTTCGCTCCTACATAAAATTTATCTAGTAGTTGTTGATTATCGTTAAGAACTAGTCATACTTTATCTTTTGAGCAGTATTCCTTATATGACCACCTTTCATCTTGGAATATAGAATTGAAGGATGGTTTTCCCAAATATAATGAAGATGGTTAGGCATTAAGGCAAAGGCGTAAAGTTTTATCCAGCCATGATCAACAAGCCAACGAAGATCTTTTATTAGAATATCTTTATAGTTATTTTGTTCTAATAAGCACTGCCATTCCAGACAAGTAGCAGTGAAAAATTGGGGGTATTGAAGTTCTGTTTGCATAAAAAAAATGATTAAAAAGTATTTGTAAAAATAATATTTTAAATTTAAAATGCAAAATCAGTTATTCAATCGTTGGAGTCACAGGATACGCTTGTTGGTGAAAAGCACCAACAAGGGCGAAAAAAGTATTTGTAAAAATAATATTTTAAATTTATAATGCAAAATCAGTTATTCAATCGTTGGAGCCACTGGAAACGCTTGTTGGTGAAAAGCACCAACAAGGGTGAAAAATTATGGCAACCCTTTCAAACAACAGGATTTCGTTCACTATGGACGAACAAAATTTAGCAGATATCAAAACTGCTTTCGTATCCATCAACAATGCAATGTCTTTTCTAATCAGCCTCAGATCAGATGAGCGCAGCTCGCTTCCGAAGATGAGTGTGGTCAACAAACAATTTGTGCAAGATGCTTTTAATGCGATTAGCAACAATGCACAATTGTTTCCTTCCTACATCAATTCGGAAGAGTTGCGAAAAGACCTAAAGCTCTACGATCAGCTA
>JANOTP010000165.1:0-1502 GCA_031416415.1 Cytophagales bacterium
AATTACTGCAAGGAATCCAATAATCATTAATGGTATTGAGAGTATACCCTGTAAAACAAAATGTGTATAAAATTCCTGTTCACTTTCATCACCCTTCACTATAAAATACAAAAATTCAACTAATCGATACACTCCGAATATATACAATAAGATTGTATTGTAATGAAATCTCTTATAGAGACTATTATTTATAATATCTAATTCTGTTTTTCGATCAGAGACTTTTTTCCGAGTAAAAAAGTAAAGTGAAATCGCTATAGCTATAAATCCAATTACAAAATATACTATGTACAATATTTCAGTTTCCATTGGTTAAGTATACCACTTTAATAAAGTTTTATGTTACGCAAGCATTTTTCTTTCAACTTTATACTTTTCACTTTTCACTTTTCACTTTTCACTAATCTAAAGCCACCCTTTTGTTTCAAGTGCGACATACGCTGCGTTCTGCTTTTCCTCTAGTGTACTACACTGAGTGTGACACATTGCCCACATATTATTAAATCTATAGGGTATTTCAATAGACCCACTGCATAAAACTTTCATTTGATTTTCTGTTTTCTGGAAGAAACATGCTGAATGTCTCTATTTTCTCACTAAAAGCCTTGTAGTGATTTATAAGAGTACGAAGTTTTAAATTGATTCTACCTTCATCTGATGTATACAATCAGCCTATAGAGGATTTTAGAGGTCATGTTGTTTTTGTGCAGTGGGTCTAATAAATAATAAAAACTATTTTTAATTAGTGATCTTGTCTTTTTTTAAACAATATTTAAATTAATACTTGACTTTTAAATATTTATATGTAATATATTATTTGGATCCTTGTTAAAACTAAGCCTGTTTCAATAGTGAAACTGTATGCGGAGTTTGCATGAATGTTCCATAAAAATTCAAAAATTTTAAACAATGGAAACAACAAACATTGCCCCAAATCCAATAGCACAGACTATTGGAAAACTTCTTGCAGGAGGATTCCTGTACGAATTCGAAGATGGAAAAGGTGCTGAAAATCTCCAAAAAGGTATTTCTAAAGCAAGAAAGTTTCTAGGAGAGGAAGGATTAAAAAAACTTCTTGAAGCAACCGAAGAACAACATTGTGCACTCGTGTATGCGTGTGTTGATAAGGCTGTTTTAAACAAAATTACACCGACTACGAAGGAGTTAATCTCAAAATTAGACATGCCTTTACGGATTTTTGTTGAGACACTCCTGTTTAGATTAACCGGACAAAACATTATCGATGATAAAAACAGCGAGCGTTGGGCCCCTGCATTATATAAGATAAAAAAAATGTCAAAAAAGTATCTAGAGCTTTCACCAAGCAATGTAACTGGCGAAGAATTGGCAACAGTTCTCAAAGAAGTTGCGATTTCTTTAATAACGGCTATTCGTGAACATATAAGTAAACAATTATAAAGGATCTCTCTTTATTTATTCTCCCCTTTTATAAAGGGGAGTTTTTTTTGAAATAATTATTATTCATATCAAATTTTTATTTG
>JANOTP010000166.1:0-56169 GCA_031416415.1 Cytophagales bacterium
CTCAGCACTACGCTATATAAAACACAAAGAAGTATTCTTAATTAAACACCTATCTAACATTACCTTACAAATACTATACTGCAATAATAATTAAAAAATAACACATCCTTTGCATTGAATAAATAATCACTTAGTTTTGCAGTCGCAAATTTGTAATACTACATTCTTCTATATAAAAATGGCAAATATTGGTAAAATCACCCAGGTAATCGGACCGGTAGTGGACGTAAGCTTTGAAGACGAAAATTCGAAGCTACCTAAAATTCTTGATGCGCTTGAAATAAGTAAAGCTGACGGAACTAAAGTAATTCTTGAGTGTCAACAACACCTTGGAGAAAACAGAATCAGAACCATCTCTATGGATTCTACTGACGGTCTTTCAAGAGGCATGGCAGTTCTTGACTTAGGATCTCCTATCACAATGCCGATTGGTGAGCAAATCAAAGGTAGATTATTCAACGTTGTAGGTGATACTATTGACGGTATCAGAACGCTAGACAAAACGAACGGTCTTTCTATACACAGACAGGCTCCAAGATTTGAAGATCTTTCTACCTCTTCGGAAATATTATATACAGGTATCAAAGTAATCGATCTTTTAGCTCCTTATGTTAAGGGAGGTAAAATTGGTCTATTCGGTGGTGCTGGTGTGGGCAAAACAGTATTGATCATGGAATTGATCAATAACATTGCAAAAGCATACGAAGGCCTTTCGGTATTCGCGGGTGTAGGCGAGCGTACACGTGAAGGAAATGACTTACTAAGAGAGATGATTGAATCAGGCGTTATTAAATACGGCGATGCTTTCAAACACTCTATGGAAGCAGGTGATTGGGATCTTTCTAAGGTTGATGAAGTTGAACTTGCAAAATCTCAAGCGACTCTCGTTTTCGGTCAAATGAACGAACCTCCTGGAGCACGTGCTCGTGTGGCTCTTTCTGGACTTACAGTTGCGGAATATTTCCGTGATGGTGATGGATCAGGACAAGGAAAAGATATCCTATTCTTTATTGACAATATATTCCGTTTTACACAAGCAGGTTCTGAAGTATCGGCTCTTCTAGGTCGTATGCCTTCTGCGGTAGGTTACCAACCAACATTGGCTACGGAAATGGGTGCTATGCAAGAGCGTATCACTTCTACAAAACGTGGTTCTATCACATCTGTACAAGCAGTATATGTACCTGCAGATGACTTGACTGACCCTGCTCCGGCTACTACATTTTCTCACTTGGATGCTACAACGGTATTGAACCGTAAAATTTCTGAGCTAGGAATTTATCCTGCTGTGGATCCATTGGATTCTAACTCAAGAATTTTGAGCGAAAGCATTGTAGGTTCTGAACATTACAATTGTGCTCAGAGAGTAAAAGAAACGTTACAACGTTACAAAGAACTTCAAGATATTATCGCTATCCTTGGATTGGATGAGCTTTCTGACGAAGACAAATTAGTTGTACACCGTGCTAGACGTGTTCAACGTTTCCTTTCTCAACCTTTCCACGTGGCAGAACAATTTACAGGTCTTAAAGGTGCTTTAGTTGGCATTAAAGACACGATCAAATCGTTCAACGAGATTATGGATGGAAAACACGATAACCTTCCAGAGGCAGCATTCAACCTTGTAGGTACGATTGACGATGCTATCGCAAAAGGTGCCAAATTAATGGCTGACGCTAAAAAATAAGTTATAAATCGGGATGAAGAATAATAAATTATTCTTCATCCCGATTTAACATTCAATTCAATAGTATAAATTATGTTACTAGAAATATTAACTCCGGACGTAAAAGTATATAGTGGCGAAGTTTACGCAGTAAATCTTCCAGGCAGCGAAGGATCCTTCGAAGTACTTGAGAGACACGCTCCATTAATTAGTAACCTAGGGAAAGGTTTTGTAACTATTCGCAAAACAGCAAAAGACGAAGAAAAAATAATGATTGAAGGCGGACTAGTAGAAGTACTAAACAATAAGGTAGTGGTACTAGCTGATTCAGTAGTTAAACAATAATATTTTTGATACTTAATAAAAAAACTGATCGTTTTCACGATCAGTTTTTTTATGCCTATATTTTCACACGCTCTTAATTCTGTACTAATAAATTTACTATTGGCGAGGCTAAGGTAGCAACACTATTTTTTTCCAATACTAAAATCAACACTACTAAAAAATCGATTAGTATACTCGTTATTATTTTTAAAGCCCTTCTACTTTCCTATTACTTATATTTAAATAATACAAAACAATATATCCTATAAGGCCTGACAACAAAGACGCTATAATAATTGCCAATTTTGCAGTTTCAATAAAATTTTTATCTGTATAGGCTAACTTAGTAACGAAAATAGACATCGTAAACCCTATCCCTGCCAAAATATTCACACAGAAAATATCCTTCCATTTTACGCCTACAGGTATAGCTGTTATTTTTAATTTTGTAGTAATAAACGTCAATAAAGTTATTCCAATTGGCTTGCCTAGCATTAGACCAAACATTATTCCTAAGCTCATTGTAGAACCTAAATTGGCCATCGAACTAAACTCAATTTTTATTCCTGCATTAGACAATGCAAACAAAGGCATGACCACAAAACTTGAAAATCCTGCCAACATATAGAGCATATTATTTAATGGTGCCTCCATCTCTGTGCTTACTTTTTGCATTTCTTCTATAATCTGATCTCTAGCAGCAAGGTCTTTCTTTGCTTCTGGAGAATCTATTATCTTAGAAAAATTAAGCACTTCTTTGATTCGTATATCAAATTGCTGTTCATAATTTTTAAAACGAAAAGGTACTGTCATAGCTAAAATAACGCCTGCAATAGTAGCATGTATTCCTGCCTGATGTAGAAACACCCATAAAAAAGCGCCTACAAACATATACAAATAAATATTTCGCACATCACGCCTATTCATTATTACCAGCACTAATACCACTAACAAAGAATAAAATAAATATAAAAGCTGTGTGTTATGTGCATAGAACAATGCAATGACCAAGATTGCACCTAAGTCATCTACAATGGCGAGTGCTGTTAAAAAAACTTTTAAACTTAAGGGTACTCTTTTCCCAAGTAAAGAGATAATGGTAAGCGAAAACGCAATGTCAGTTGCAGTAGGAATCGCCCAACCTGATAATTCAGATTTTCCAAGATTGAAAAAAACAAATATTAATGCTGGCACAAGCATCCCTCCCAAAGCACCTACTATTGGCAGAATCGCCTTTTCACGAGAAGATAATTCACCTTCAATAATTTCTCTTTTTATTTCTAATCCTACGACCGTAAAAAATATGGTCATCAATCCATCGTTAATAAATTGTTCGAGTGTAAAATTCAAGTTCAATACTGTCCCTATTGATATACTCAAGGGTGTTTCCCATAAATGAATAAAAGAATCCCCCCATGAACTATTAGCTACTACAATTGCAATAAACGTGGCCGCTAGCAGAAGGAAGCCGCTTATGGATTGCTCTTTTAAAAATTCTGCAAAAGTATTGAATGCTCCTAAAATATTACTCCTCTTATTTTTCACCATAAGTTACTTTCCAATTTTTTAGTACACTATTATACTAATTTTAAAGAATACATTTTGCAAAACCCTCTTCAATCATTTTTTTATCTAACTTTTTCCCAATAAAAACCATCTTATTTATCCGATCTTCCTCGAGCCAGTCTGGCCCTAGCTCTCCTACGAACTGATTGCCTACTGCCTGAAAAATAAATTTCTTGTCAAACGTATCCATATTTAAAATACCTTTTATTCTATAGATGGAAGAAGAAAACAACATAAGTGTAATCCAATTGTCAAAAATAATAGGGTGTAATTTTCCTTTCATCACTACGCTTACACTGGTAATATCAGAATGTTTATGTTCCTTTTCTAACCCATTTTTCATTATAGAAACAGGTTCATAATTTTCAAAATTTGTAGCGAGTACAAATTTTGCCGAAAACGCTTTTAGATTTAGTATATCAACACCTTTAGGAGCAGCAAAATCACAAGTAGTTATCACTGCTGCATAGTTTATTTTTTTTATTATAGCGATTACCTCTTCAAGACCTTGTGTGTCTACAGATGCAATTTTATTTAACACAATATAATCTGCTACCGCTAGTTGCTTGGCGGCTTCTTCTGTTTCTTCTAATTGTTTTTTAAGATTTATCGCATCGGCAAGCGCTACAACTCCATCCAATCTATATTTTTGTTGAATACCAAAATCAGAAATAAAATTCAATGCTACGGCCCCAGGATCTGCCAATCCTGTGGTTTCAATAATTAGGTGATTAAATATTTTTTTAGACTCTAGAAGCTCATATAAAAGATTCACAAGGTCGTCATTCAATACACAGCAAATACATCCGTTGGAAAGTTCGAAGATATTATTATCGGCACTTATTATTAATTCTTTATCAATATTAATTTCACCAAACTCATTTTCAATTACCGCAAATTTCTTTTCAGGGTATTCTTTAATAAGATGGTTAAGCAAGGTAGTCTTCCCAGCACCCAAAAAACCGGTTAGGATCGTTACTGGAATTCTAGTATCTATTATAGATTTATCTTGATCAAGCATTTTTTAAAGTTTTAGTAAAAACGCATTTTGTTCTCCAAGTATATCGTCTTATTTTTCAAAATCTTTAAACAACAAACTAGGCTGAATGCCTTTATTGTTTTGGTATTTTCCACTTTTGTATTCTTCGAAAGCTCCCTCTAAACTATGATAATATACCTGACAAATTTCCACTCCCGCATAAATACGAATAGGCTGTACACAAAACATTTCTAATGTCCAAAACCCTGCAAAGCCCACATCTCCAAAACCAGCAGTGATATGAACGAATAAGCCTAACCTTCCAATAGAAGAACGACCTTCTAACATGGGTACATAATTTTTTGTTTCCGTATACTCAATTGTTCTGCCTAGATATAATTTACCTGTCTCAAGCAACAAGCCTTCTTCGGGAATTATTAAAGGTTTGGCTTTATTTTCCTTCTTCATATCCAGTGTAGTTTCTTCGTACACTAAAAGATTTTTATCAAGTCGAAGATTATAACTGTTGGGGTTTAATTGTTTTTCATTATACGGTTCAATAAATAATTCTTTCCCTAACTTATTTTTAATTTCTAATCCTGATAATATCATATTATTATAATTCGTTTTAATTTAAACTTTTTAAAACCTTAGTTCAAAGGTGTGTAAAGATAACATTTTCGACTGAGTTTATAAATCTTTCGTCAACAGCTCTATGTCAGGTTTTCGGACATAGACTAATGGCTTGTGAATACTGTACTGTACTAGAGGCTTTCCTTCGCTTGTAATTAAAATTTTTGTAGCCTTATCCATACAACCAGGGTCAGAACAATCAATTTCTATAACTTGAACTATAGAATTATTTTCCAACTTCATTTTTTCTTTTACCCATTCATGAATCTTAGCTATAAGGATAAAATTTTCGGGATCGTTTGGATTTTTAAAGGTGGCCATCATTATTCGTTTTATGAAACAAAGTATGGTTGGTGTATCGCCAACCATACTTAACCTCTCTTACTTGTAATATAGCAAATTAATTTAATGTCACATTAAACGTAACCTCAACATCCGTTTCTCCTTTTGTACTATCTCCCATGCCAGATGTAGGTTTGATAGAGGGCTGATGTTTTAACACCAACTTCAACGTACCAGTACTAGCATTGCCAGTTACAAGATTAGGAAGCAATCCAACGGGAACACCATGAGTATCATAATCCGTATAGGATACAACAAGATTTGCTGAAGTTACTGTAAAGAAAAACTGGTGCTCGTCTCGTTCTTTGTATACTTCGTTAGAAATTGAATCGACCGGAGACTTTGTTTCATCCAACAAAACTATTCTTCCGCTGTACGTTTTATTTGCATCCAATACAATATTGTCTTTAACAGGAGAATTGCCTCCAGGACCATCAGTATCTACAAATTTAAAAACTAAAACATCTCCTGATACTTGTTCTGTCAGAATCAACTTTACAGTTGTGACAAGCTCGCCTTCGTTAGGGTCTTGTGGTTTCTCTGGCTTTGGATCATCCTTCTTTTTGCATGAAAATAGCACAGCTGTTACTACAACTACTAATACTAAATTTTTAATTATCTTTTTCATAAAATTTTATTTAAAATGTCATTTTAATTCTTACTATAAAATTTCTACCTACAGCGTCTGCGTAATAGCGAAATCGATCTAGGTAGTCACGGTATTTTTGATTCATTAAATTAGTGCAGGAAAAATTCAACTCCATTGATTGTTTTCCTATTTTAAAATAAAACCCTGTTTGCACATTAAACAAAGTATAACCAGCAGGGGCTGCAGCATAGTCACTACTATCCGGAAGATTCTCTTTCCTTAAAACAAGTACATTTGACAGACTGAAATAAGGATAAATAATCCTTTTTCCTAAACTAAAATTATACGTCACACCATTTTCAACTCTTGTAGGTGGGGTTAAAATTAAGCGTTCGGACGTAGTGGTGTTATATGCATACACTACCGAAGCTTTTGACGTAATCGAAAAATGTTTAGTCAATGAATCGCTCAACCAAAAATCTACACCTGTAAAACTTGCATTCACCTGCTTGTAGTTAAATGTAGGAAAGGCTCCACGAATAGTAAGGGTAGCGGGAAACACAGGGGCTAAATAGATATACTTATCAATATAGGTGTAATAAATATTAGCCCCGCCAGAAAACCTTTTGGACTGCACTATCGGTGACAATGAAAAATTATAAGCCTGTTCGGGCTTTAAATTTTCATCTCCGATCTCAACTGACGCAGCGCCATGATGAAGGCCATTGCTAAACAATTCACTCACATGTGGTGGACGAAAAGCTGTTCCAGCATTTGCCTTAATTTTTATCAATTCACTTATTTGATACGCTACTCCGATTGAACCAGAAATATTCTTAAAAACATATTGAGGAGCTTCGTAACTATTATTTTTATAGTAGAACGCCTGTAGCCATTTGTAATCATAACGAATGCCAACTTCTGCCATCCATTTATTTTTCTGCCATTGTTCTATAATAAATATTCCAGCAGCATAACTTTTAAAGTTGGGAATAAAATATCTTCCTTTAAAAATATTAGCTTGATTAATACCCGTCACTCCAATACTTCCAGTAAAATTATTTATGGCACGATGCTCATATAAAACGCCAGCAGTTTGGGTGGTTATGTGCAACTCCAATTCAGGATTATTTAACGCTGCCAACGAATCGTTTAAGGGCTTATGTTTATCGTATTCTTGTCGGTCGTTGTATTGAAGTGCGTATAACATAGAAACTTTACTACCTCCCGAAGTTTTTAAATACGCATTGGCTTTAAATAATTCATGAGAAACCTTTTGATAAGGTCTTCCAATAGCATAACTAAATCCTGATGTTTCTAACGGAGTAGGGCTTGATATGGCTAGTTTCAAATCTGTAAGATTACCAATATGAGCCGCAGAAAAAATTCCAAGTTTTGTATTAAACTGACTATAGAAAATTTCTATTCCTGCTTTACGTTTAAGGTATCCCAATCCGTAAGAGAAATTATATTCTTCAAAACCCGTATTCTTTAAATAATATTCTGGCGTTTTAGAATTCCCTCCTCTCCGAATAGTTCCTTGTAAACGTGCGGACAAGCCTGGTAATTTAACAGGACTGTAATCTATTATTGCAGATCCCACTCCTGCCCTACTATTTGAAAATGCTCCCAGATTTAATTCACCTCCAATACCTCCTTCTTTCCTAAGCGGTCTTGGGTCTACTAGAATCACACCTCCTATTGCATCTGATCCATACCGTACAGAGGAAGCTCCTTTGACGACAGTTAATTTGCCTGCTATAAATGGATCTACTTCTGGAGCATGCTCGGAGCCCCACTGCTGGCTTTCCTGACGAACGCCGTTATTCATAATCAAAACCCTTTGTCCATACATCCCTTGTACTACAGGCTTGAAAATAGATGGACCAGTCTGAAGTACTGTTACTCCAGGAATTTTCTGCAAGGTTTCCCCAAGCGAAAGTCCTCGACTTCGATCCAGATCTTTGCCTGATAATTCTACCAACGATTGAGTAGGAACTACTTCATTCTTCTTTCCCACTACGTCTATTTGTTTCAGCTCTACACTATCGATCTGACCAAAAAGTATCGTTGGCATCAATATTCCGACAAGGAAATATAAATTTGCCTTTTTATACAAGTGATATAGTATTTAATCCTGACCAATGGAATCAGGACAATAAAACATAAGATTATTGAACTATTAGAAGCATAGAATATTTAAGCTTGCTTCAATTATGCAATAGATAATGCAAAAGGAGGGCCTCTGCTTTTTGTGAAAATTGAAAAATATACAAGAGTTGAAAACAGTAATTGATAGATCGGTTTCCAGAAAATCAATAAAAATGCAAATGGAAGTACTGCATCAATAAATAAAGCCTGAAAGCTATCTAGCTTACAAAGTGTACAGTCTGCATCGCTGGCTTGTTCAGATACTATTAACGATGCTAAACCAACATTTTTTGATACTGATGATTCAGCTATACTTAATGGATTGTGGTGGTGAAAAATATGTATACCTACTCTGCCTACTAGCATTATTGCTAATAAAAAAACAGTGAATCCGATATGTATTTTTCTATTTTTCAATTTTAGTATAAAAACAAATTTAAAACTAACTTGATTAAAAAAAAGCTTTTACACTTTTAATAAACCATATCTGCTAAATCAGATGGTAAAACATATTTTAATCTATTCAAACCGTAGTACGTGTATATTAGTTCATTTCTACCTTCAAAATGCCAGAAAATATGCCTAGTAATAGCCATATCCTCTGATTCATCAAAAGTATTTTCTGCAAATGGAATCATGAATTGCAATCCAACTTCTACATCCAAATCATTATTAATAGGAACAGAAACGAGCAAATCTCTATTTGGCAAACAAAATATAGATCCGAATTTACCAATGCATTCTGTATTTCTTTCAAAAAACAAGGCATCGGATGTTATGAAAATATCTTCGCCAGATAACTTCATGAAATTATTATCCATGCGTTCTGCTTCTCTTTTGAATTTTTCTTTCAGATTTTCAAAGGCAAGCAAAAAAAGTTCTTCGGGCACTTTGTTCCATTTTTCAATATTGGAATTTAAAATACTTTCTACAGAATCAGGAAGATCCAGAACCAGAACAGTTACCGTTCCTTCTAAATCTTTTCTATGCACGAGTTCTTCTTGTTTAAAAGAACCCATAAAATCTTGGTTATAGATACGGACAGCCAAGTATTTTGAGGCTTTATCAAAATCTTCAATGATATTATGAACAACTTCTTCTTTACCAAACATTTCTTCAGGAGTATACCCCTTAAGTTCTTTGGTCGTTGGCTTTGCTTCTTCTGTTTTTTTTGAAGAAAATCGATCTCTTAAATATTTGAGCAAGTTTAACATTAATCATTACCCTGAAAGGGGCTACAAAGATAGTAAATTGTTTATGGTAGGAAAGGCAAAACTTAGAAGGTTTTAAAAAATGGTAATTATTAAAGAATTAAAAAAATAACAAAAAAAAAGAGACGCTAGTTGGTGCGTCTCTTTCAAAATTTTCATTTATAAGTGGCTATTTCAAAACCGACTCTAGTACTTTACCATTTTTTGATGGTGTAATAGGGTGATTTAAAGTGTTTCCTACTGATTTATTATCGTTACTAGTTTTTTTTTGAACACCTATTTTATGCCCTTTCATAGCAAAAAACAATATGAATAAATAACAAGGTAACATAATCCAATAAGCTTGTTGGGAACCTAAAATTTCTTTATTAGCTAATAATCCGTAAAAAAGCGGCAAAATAGCACCACCTGCGATGGCCATAACAAGAATAGCAGACCCCTTTTTAGTATGTTTTCCTAAATCTTTAAGTGCAAGAGGCCAAATAGCTGGCCAAACTAGTGAGTTTGCAAAACCCATTGCGGCTACAAACAACACTGAAGTAAAACCACTTGAGAATACAATTCCGAATACTAATAAAACTCCTAAAACAGAACATATTTTGAGTGCATTTTCTTGCGACAAATACTTTGGTATTGCTATAACTCCAATTAAATACCCTACTAACATTGTGGCTAAAGTAAATGAAGTAAAGAATTTCGCCTTTTCAACACCAATGCCCCAGAAGTTAATTCCGTAGTTAATAATTGAGTCTCCTGCGATAACTTCCACACCTACATATAAGAACAATGCTAAAGCACCTAAAAACAAATAAGTATAACTAAATATGCTTCTATCGGTTTCTCCTTCTACTTTCTCTTCACTTGACTTATTTGTATCAATTTCTGGCAATGGTGAAAAATTCAACAATACAGCCACCACTAAAAAAGCAATACTAATAAAAATATAAGGAGTTATAACTCTTGAAGCCATTTCATCTAGCAAGATCATTTTAGCTTCAGGGCTTAAGGTAGGCAGTTTTGCATTTAGTTCATCTGATCCTTTTAGGAGAATTTCCGCAAGAATAATCGAACCCAAAGCACCAGCCACTTTATTACAAATACCCATGATACTTATTCTTTTAGCCGCACTTTCCAATGGTCCTAATATAGTAACGTAAGGATTAGAGGCGGTTTGAAGCAGCGCTAACCCAATCCCTTGACAAAATAGACCTACTAAAAATATAGAGTATGTTCTACTTTGCGCAGCTGGTACAAAAATAATTGCACCAATTGCCATAATGAACAATCCCAAGGACATGCCTCGTTTATAACCAATTTTATCAATAACCCAAGAAGAAGGTAATGCCATTATAAAGTATGCTATATAAAACGCAAACGCTACTAAATAGGATTGAAACTCGTTCAACTCGCAGGCAATTTTCAGGGAAGGTATAAGTGTTCCGTTTACCCATGTAACGAATCCAAAAATAAAAAACAAGGACGCAATTATTACTAAAGGTAAAAGATACCCTTTTGAATTATTGATTGTATTGTTACCTTCTGATGTTCCTCCGCCTATTGATGCCATAACTTTTCTATTTTATTTTTAAAACTACTGTTATTCTAACGCTACTCTTAATGTCCTGCTTCCTCAGCAGCCTTTCTTTTCTTCTCCGCCTCAATTTTTAATGCTTCCATCCTTTTAGCTGCCAACTCACGATTTGTTATATCAACCAACGTCTGAACGGCATCTAAAATCATTAGTTCACATCTTCCATCCTCAAACGTTTTATCGCTCATTTTCTTTGCAACAGAACTGTCTTTTACTGCATTTAAGAAGGCAGTTTTTTCATTATACCAATTTTCAGAAGAGGAAGATTTTGCAACTGCATCCAATCCTAACGATGACACCGATGATAAATTTTCTGAAATATTTTCCAATTGTTTTAATACAGGAGACCCCTTCATTACTTTCAAAAATTCAGCATGATTATCTCTCCACAAGATAAGCCATTTTTTAATTTCTTCAAGGTCGCCTGTTGTAGGATCTTTAGAATAACGTTGCACAAGTGCCCTGAAAATTCTTGCAGACTTAGCATCAGCCGAAACGGCATCAGCCATCATGGTATAAGGTGAATACGACTTATTCATCAATCCTCCATTATTACGGGTATAAACTTTATAAGGTTCTAGCACATCCGATAAAACTCTCAAGGCCGTGATGTCTCCTCCTTTAGATAAATTTCTAAGGATAACATCTTTGTTTTTAATATGCGTAAGACCTAACTCTTCTAATCGAAAACTAGTTATTTCAAGTCTTCTGTACATATCTTCTTCGTCTTTCACTGCACCTGGCGACCATAATCTTTCTGCTATTGCAGCCGTACGTGGCCATATTCTTGAATCAATTGTAGCAGGTGTAACTAATTCTGCCCACATCGTAGCTTCTCCTCCAAGTATAAGTTTAATCTGCGCTGGTGTTAATTTATATTGTTTTTCTTTTTCGGACCATTCTTCTACAGGTGGCAATGGATCTGCTTTGTAATGCTCTGAGGCAGGCAATAAAAGATCTATGTAGTACCCATTAGAAAGCAACGTTTGATAACCCTTAGAGGCTGCTTTGTATAAAGATTCTTTCCCCAACCAAGAATGAATAATAGCATCTTTAGAAAGTTGATCTGTTAGAATTTCTTCCCAACCCATCATTGTCTTATTTTGCTTTTTAATGGTTTTAATAATTCTGTTATTAAAATAAGTTTGCAGATCCATGGTAGTGGTCATCTTATTCTTCAACATAAAAGCCTGTATTTTTGGATTCGATTTCCAGTGTACACCGTTGTTTTCATCGCCACCAATATGAAAATACTGATCAGGAAACAAACCAGCCATTTCAGAGAAAAGTTTATCTAAGAATACATACGTTTGCTCATTTGTAGGATCTAACACTGGATCAAAAATTCCCGCATTTCTCTCCATTTCATAGGGTCCTGGCGCACTTCCCAATTCAGGATAAGCTACTAATACTGCAGTAGCATGACCAGGCACATCAAACTCTGGCATTACACGAATACCACGATCGGCTGCGTATTGAATTATTTCTTTAATTTGTATCTGAGTATAATATTGCCCATCGGAAGCAAGTTGATGAAGTTTAGGATAAGCATTACTTTCCACTCTCCATCCTTGATTGTCGCAAAGATGAAAGTGGAGTACATTCATTTTCACAGCAGCCATTGCATCAATATTTCTTTTCAAAACATCTATAGGTTGAAAATGTCTTGAAGCATCAATCATCAAACCTCTCCATGGGAAACGTGGCTCATCTTTTATTTCCACACATGGGAAATAATAACCTGCCTCGTCTGACTCTAACAATTGCAAAAGTGTTTCTAATCCACGCAAAGCACCAATATCGGTCTGTGCATCAAGAGTTATTTTATCCGTTGTTACAGTAAGAGAATAAGATTCATCTTCATACAAAGCTATTTTCCCTGTACGTTGAGCTGAAATAATGAAACTTGGTTTTTCTACTGATTGAGAGATTTCTTTAGAAATTATTCCTTGAGGGAAAAATAATCCTGTTCTACCATCTAGCCTCCTTAAAAAACTATTAGCCGCATTGTACAAACGACGATCAGGAGTATTAGTGATATTAAGTGTAAATTCTTTTTTAAGTCTAAAACTACCTGTAGTTCTTTTTAGAGAAGCTGGAACGGGCATTAAATTTAAAGTAGCGTATTCTTTTTTAGCTGAAGAGGTGGGGGTATTATTGCTTTGATCAACCTGTTCTGGAGAACAAGAGAAAAAAAATGCAACTGAAAATATTATGGTGGTAATCTTATTCAGTACTGACATAGTGCTTTAGTTAGTTGAAAACGAAAATAGATAAAAAATCCGGGGTATTAATAACCCCGGATTTAATATTTTAATCAAATTACTCAATTACAATTTTCTTATTCGAAACGTTGTTTCCAGAAGAAACTTGAACTAAGTACATTCCTCTGTTGAAAGAAGAAGTATTGATTGTTTCGTTATTTTGAGTAGTTCTACCTTCGTAAACCAATGTACCGTTAGCATTCATGATTTTCACAGAAGCATCAGATGTGTTCATAGAAGAAAGATCGATGTTGATTTGATCTTTCGCAGGATTTGGATAAACAGATAATAAAGAGTTATTCACAGCTACGTTTGTTCCTGTAGTAGTAACAGCTCCAACTTTAACGTTTTCAACGTTAACAGTACCTGAGAAATTATAATCACCCCAGCCAGTGGCACCTCTAAATACAAAACCAATTCCTGACACTGAGCTACTTGTAATGCCAGTAAGGTCTACCGTAGCTGACAAAGTATTTGCACCAGAGACAAGAGCAAACACGTTTGGAGTATTTGCGTAATTTGAAGACGCACCTGAGTAAAATATAACCACTAATTGACCCGCCATAGGAGAATTTAGGTTTATTGCTATTTTCTGATCAGCTGTAGCGGAAAGATCAAGAGTAGCAGAAACACAATTCCCTGTATAGAATTTTGCAGTTTGAGCATCTCCATTATAAGCTGTCATTGTAGGCACTGTAACAACTAATTTGCCGCTGCCATCTGTAGTCCAAGTTTGATTAGTAGGTGCTGGGGTAACGCTATTTATTCCATTGCTATTACTGCAATTATCTACCAAAGTACCATTAAACTCAAATGTAAACCCATTCAAACCTGGCTCGATAAGATTACCAGATGTAACTGCATTTGTTTGAGCTAATAAACAAGTAGCGCTAATAACTAGGGCTGCTAAAGAAAGTATTACTTTTTTCATAATCGTTATAATTTATAGTTAAACATTACTTTTTATAGACCAGAAGGCTTTTGTGTGCTCCTGTAATAGGAATGTACGAATTGAAAAAAAATCTCATAGTAAAAAGCTATAAAATCACTCAAAAAGTAACTAAAACGATATAACATATAAGTACCTTTTATATCGTATTAAAAACCTTGAAAAAAGAGCTTAAATTCCAATAATACGCACTTATACAATTTTAAATAGCACAATAATGTCTATTCAAAAAAAACGCACTAAATGCCATATATCATTTAAGAGAAATGCGCTATAATTCTATGTTTCCAGCAAATTTTTCAACTATCTGCCCATTTTCAGCATAAACGCCTTTCCCGGGCAAAATTTTAAAAATAGACAGCCAAAAAATCTTTATATCAAGCAAAAAAGAAACGTTATCAGTATAGTACACATCTAATTCAAATTTTTCATCCCAACTTAATGAATTTCTACCCTTAACCTGTGCCCAACCCGTTATACCTGGCAATACAATATGTCTTTTGCGCTGATAATCAGAATACAATGGCAAATATTCCATCAGCAAAGGACGCGGCCCAATTAAACTCATCTCCCCTTTTAATACATTAAACAACTGCGGAAATTCATCTAAAGAGGTTTTTCTTAAAAAATCGCCCACTTTGGTTATTCTTTTAGATTCATCAATCAAATTCGAGCCGTTCATAGTTTTGAACTTATACATTAAAAAAGGCTTTTCATTCAATCCAGGTCTTACCTGATTAAAAAAAACTTCACCTTTGTTGTAAATCAATAAAATCACCCAAACCACTAAAATTATTGGAAACATAATTACCAATAATAAAAATGCTCCGAATATATCTAATGCTCTTTTGAAATATCTTTTATACACCGATTCAATTTAATTAACTTTACGCCAAAATTAACAGAATTTCAGAATGGTTTCATTCCCCAATGCTAAAATAAACCTCGGATTAGATATTATTGAGAAAAGACCTGACGGTTTCCATAACATAGAATCTTGCTTCTACCCTGTTCAATGGTGTGATGCGTTAGAAATAATCCCCTCTGAAAAATTAACCTTTAATTCTTCTGGCATTGAAATACCCGGCAACCTTGAATCCAATCTGTGCTTAAAAGCCTATAATGTATTAAAAAAAGACTTTGACCTTCCTCCAGTAAATATTCATTTATTAAAAAACATTCCTATTGGTGCAGGAATGGGTGGAGGTTCTTCGGATGCAGCGTTTACCATTAAAACACTCAACGAGCTTTTTGAGCTAAACCTTTCCTCCATACAGATAGAAGACTATATTCGTCCAGTTGGGAGTGATTGTGCATTTTTTGTAAACAACCAACCCGTTATCGCCTACAAAAAAGGAGACGAGTTTGAACAAGTCAATCTGCGTTTAAAAAATCATTCTATTTCAATCGTCTACCCCCAACTTAATATATCAACTAAAGAAGCCTATAGTGGAGTGGTTCCGAAAAAGCCTTTACATACTATAAAAGATATTATACAAGGAGATATACATGACTGGAAGGAGTTATTAAAAAATGACTTTGAAACCTCGCTTTTCCCAAAATATCCATTACTAAAAGATATTAAAGAAACACTTTACTTGGCTGGGGCAATTTATGCCTCTATGACGGGAAGTGGATCGGCTGTTTATGGTATTTTTTCAGAAAAAAAATCAGTCCGATCTCTCTTTTCTAAGGAATATAACGTGTGGGAGGGAACATTAGAGCATTAATGCGCTGAAAATGAATAAACTATAATCTATAAAAAATTCTCTCAGTTATTTTTTTGATTTATGGCAAATTACTATCTTTGCATCCCTAATAAAAGGTTATACTATGATCATCGTAAGTGTTAAAGAAAACGAATCTATTGACAAAGCTTTAAAAAGATTCAAAAAGAAATTTGAGAAAACAGGTGTTCTTAAAGAACTAAGAGCAAGAAGTGCATACGAGAAAAAATCTGTAAAAAGAAGATTTACAGTTATTCGCGCAGCTTACAGAGAAACATTACAACTAGGCGAAAAGGAATAGTTTCTTTTTTCGTAACTATTTTCTATATTGAATCATTGGGGCAATAATCCCAATGATTTTGTATGGTTGTTGATTTTTTAAAATTTATAGAATTTGAAAAAAGGTATAGCAAACATACCCTACTTTCCTATAAAACAGATCTTAGTCAATTTTCAGACTTCCTTCAACAAGAGTTTCAACTAGATTCACCACAAGATGCTTCTTACAGTATAATCCGTTCGTGGATTGTAAAACTTGCTGAGAATAGTATTACACCGAAATCTATTAATAGAAAAATAGCCAGCCTCCGATCGTATTATAAATTCCTTCTTAGAACTGAAAAGATCTCTAAAGATCCGATGCTAAAAATTAGAGCTCCGAAAGTAAAAAAAACGTTGCCTGTTTTTGTGGAAGAAGATAAATTAATTAACCTTCTTGATGACGGACTTGAAGATGGAGTTTTTGAAAACAACTTCAATGGCAACAGAGATCGACTTATCATTGAACTTCTATATGGCACAGGGATACGACTTTCAGAACTAATTGAGGCTAAGGACAAGGACTTGAACTTCTACGATGGCACAATAAAAGTTTTAGGAAAGGGTAACAAAGAAAGAATCATTCCTATGAATACTACATTGATTAAAAAATTAAAAGAATATATAAACCAAAAAAAAACAGCCCTATTAGACAACTTAACAGATTATTTAATCGTTACAAATGAAGGAGATAAAACTTACCCAATGTTTATTTACAGAACAGTAAGAAAATATTTAGACATGACTACAACAATAGAAAAAAGAAGTCCTCACGTTTTAAGACATTCATTTGCTACACACTTATTAAATAAAGGTGCCGATTTAAATGCTATCAAAGACCTCCTTGGCCATACAAGCCTTGCTGCTACACAAGTATATACACACAACTCGCTCGATAAACTGAAAGCGATTTTTAATCAAGCACACCCTAAATCATAGAGAATTAAAATTCTTACGAGGTTATTTTAAATTAAACTATAAAATAATCAGAGTGTTAAAATTTTAAACATAAAAAAATCCCACAGAGAAATAATTTGTTCAACATCAGGAAACCTAAGATTTATAGTGGGAGATCTTAACTACCTGAATAACCCAAACTACTATGAAACTGCAAATTCAATCCATCCATTTTGATGCAGACATCAAACTAACCTCTTTTATAGAGAAGAAACTGGAAAAACTGGATACTTTTTATGACCGCATACAAAGTGGTGAAGTGTCATTGAAAATTCAAAACGATGACGAAAGAGGAAATAAAATTGTAAACATAAAACTACTTATACCAGGTGGCGACATTTTTGTGCAAGAACAAGCAGCTACCTTTGAGGAGGCTACAGACAATGCGTACGAAATATTAAAAAGACAATTAAGCAAGAAAAAAGAGAAAACAACTACTCATTAAAAGGTGAAAAGTTTAAGGTTTAAGGTTTAAAGTGTAAAGTGTAAAGTGTAAATATATGTTTAGTAAAACATTAAACTTTGAACTTTAAACCTTAAACCTCATTTCAGAATGCGTCTTCAAAGTGCTCTGGCTCTTCCTCCCCTGTAATAGATACAATATCAAACCGAATGTCTTTTTGCCAATTTTTAGCAACCAAATAATTCATGGCTGTTTTTCTTACCATGCTAATTTTATTACTATCTACAAAATCTTCAGGAAATCCAAAATTATTATTCTTTCTAAATTTCACTTCTACAAAAACCAATGTACCCTTATCTAACCCAATGATATCTAACTCTCCACGCTTGAAGCGATAATTTTGCACAACAATTTCCCAACCTTTTTTCTTAAGATAAGCAACCGCTTTCGATTCACCATCTTTGCCTGATTGTAGGGTACTTTTCATAAAAAATAACAACTAACTAAAATTAAAAATCTTCCTATTGGTAAATTTACCGCTTATTTTTAATTTTAATTCAATTAATAAATCTAAATTCGTAATCAACAGAAAAGCACCTTTAGTTTTGTATACCCATCAAAATAAAATTCTTCATTTTCAACACTTAGGCTTGGTAGAGTACCAGTATGCTTGGGACTACCAAACTGTTCTATTCAACAAGGTTATAAATCAAAAACTAGCAAACCGAGAGCTCCCTGAAAACAAACAAGCCCCAACCGATAATTACCTTATTTTTTGTCAGCATCCACATGTATATACCTTGGGAAGAAGCGGCACTAAAGATAATTTACTCTTAAACGATACGAATCTTGAAACTAAAAAAGCTACCTACTTTGAAACCAACCGAGGTGGCGACATCACCTACCATGGCCCTGGCCAATTGGTAGGGTACCCAATACTCGACCTTGACAATTTCTTTACCGATATACACAAATACCTCCGCTTTCTTGAAGAGGCAATACTTCTTACGCTAGAAGAGTATGGACTTAAAGCGGGTCGTATAAAAGGCCTCACTGGTGTATGGATCGATTTTGAAAACGAAAAAACTGCTCGAAAAATATGTGCAATGGGTGTTAAAGCCAGTCGATGGGTTACTATGCACGGCTTTGCATTAAACATTAATACAGATCTTGCGTATTTTAATAATATTATACCTTGTGGTATTCCAGACAAAGCAGTAACGTCTATGGCACAGGAATTAAATAAAAAAATATCCGAAACTGAGGTAGAAGAAAAAGTAAAAAAACATTTATGTGAATTATTTCAGATGAAAATTAGTTTAACTATCTGAAGTAATTTGTAAATTTATAAAAAGTAATTATTGACTAAAAATAATAGTATTAAATGAAGAAAGACATTCCGTTTTTACCAGTTGAAGGGGTTTGTATTGCAGTAGGTAGATACATTGAATCTGCTGAAGAAACAAGTTGGAAAGTATTCCTAATAAATAAAAATAACTTTGTTATCGAAAATGTTTTGATTGGGTCTAAAGGTTATGGATTCAATCCGGAAGGTGAAAAACAGGAAACGTCAACCCTTCGACATCATATCCCTCAAATCGAAGCTGGCGAGTATGCCCTTGTAGAGCCTATTGATCCTAATGTATTCCATCTTAATAATGAATATTGGGTAAGCTACTTTGTAGGAAATCAAGTTTACGATAAAAAGTTCATCTTTGTACCCGACACGATTGTCGAAACAAACATGATTTTCATTCCCCAAATTAATATGGAAGGGGTTTTACATCCATAAATTATTTTTTTTATTTCACACTTTTAACTTTTTAATTCTAATGTCAAAATTATTTATCCCTCTGGAGAATATTCTATTTATAGATATTGAAACAGTCTCCGATTTACCCACGTTTGAATCGCTAAACGATCGAATGAAAAAAGCTTGGTTACACAAGGCTTCTTTAATTGACAAAGAGGCTTCTGCTGCAGAACTATACTTCAAAAAAGCCGCTATATATGCTGAATTTGGCAAAGTAATCGCAATTGGCGCAGGATTTTTCTTTACAGATGAAAACAAAAAAACAAGCTTCAAAGTAAAATGTTTTTCAGATCATAATGAACAAAAAATACTAGCAGAATTCAAAGAGTTAATTGAAACAAAATACAAAAACAAAAAACTTATTTTCTGCGCACACAATGGAAAAGAATTTGACTATCCTTATCTATGTCGACGTATGCTCATTAATTCTATTTCTATCCCCAAACAGTTAAACTTATCGGGCAAAAAATCATGGGAAGTGGAACACCTTGACACTTTAGAAATGTGGAAATTTGGTGACCGAAAAAACTACACTTCACTTGATCTTTTAACTGCTTTATTTGACATTCCTGGAAGCAAAAACGACCTTGACGGAAGTAAGGTAAATGACGTTTATTATCTGGAAAATGGATTGGACAGAATTGCTCACTATTGCACCGACGATGTTATAGCTCTAGCACAGTTATATTTAAAGCTTCATAATAAGCCACTTATCGAAAAAGAAAATGTTATCCGAATTTAATATAAAAAAAACAGTCTTTAGAACTATAAAATTATGCTCACAAACCATTCAAAGCTCGTTTTTTTTCTTATTTTTGATAGTTAAGCTGATTGCAATTGAACGATAAGAATTTAAATAACGACAATGACTTCCTGTTGGATGTTCAAAACCTTAAAACGGTTTTTAAAACAGAAGACTCAGAGTTCACCGCGGTAGAGGATATCAGCTTCAGAATAAAACGAGGCGAAACCATTGGAATAGTTGGAGAATCAGGTTCTGGAAAATCAGTAACTGCTCTTTCTATAATGAAACTGATACCTAACCCACCTGGAAAAATAGCCAGTGGAAAAATATTGTTCAATTCTCCTATCAAAGGAATCATTGACCTCGCACAAATTTCTGAAAAAGAAATGCAATTTGAAAGAGGCAACGAAATAGCCATGATCTTTCAGGAGCCAATGACTTCGCTGAATCCTGTTTTTACCTGTGGTGAACAAATGGTAGAAACAATTTTGCTTCACAAAAACATCAGCAATAAAGAAGCAAAGGTGCTCGCTATTGAACTCTTCAATAAAGTAGAACTCCCTCGCCCTGAAGATATATTTCATTCCTACCCACACGAAATTTCGGGTGGACAAAAACAAAGGGTAATGATTGCTATGGCGATGAGTTGTAACCCATCCTTGCTAATAGCCGACGAACCAACCACAGCGCTTGATGTAACCGTTCAAGCAAAAATCCTTGATCTAATGCGCCACCTCCGTGACGAAAATGATATGTCAATCATTTTTATTACACATGACCTCGGCGTAGTAGCAGAGATTGCTGATAAGGTAGCGGTAATGTATCACGGAAAAATAGTAGAAATGGGAACAGTATGGGATATCTTCTCAAATCCTCAACACCCATACACTAAAAGCCTTCTGGCTTGTAGACCAAGGCTTGATATAAAATTAAAAGTTCTCCCTGTCGTTTCTGATTTCATGAATTTAGATTCAGAAGGAAAATTTACAGAAAAATCAAATCAGAAATACTCTTCTGTGGGAGAAGCAATCCTCTTTAACTTTACAGACGAAGACGAAATAAATGAACGAAATGCTTTTCTAGCAAAACAACCTCCACAACTTGAAATAAGAAATCTAAAAACTTACTTTCCTATTTCAAGAGGCATATTTGGAAAAGTTAAAGACTACGTAAAAGCAGTAGACGACATAAGCTTTGACGTATACCCAGGGGAAACGATTGGACTTGTAGGTGAATCCGGTTGCGGCAAAACCACCTTGGGTAGAGCAATCTTACGTTTGATAGAGCCTACTTCTGGAAGTATTAAATTTGAAGGAAAAGATATCACGCACATCCACAAAGAAGAACTTCGAAAACTCCGAAAAGACATCCAAATCATTTTCCAAGATCCTTACTCCTCTCTAAATCCAAGGATGACCGTAGGAGAAGCCATCATAGAGCCAATGAGAGTAAATCATATTTACGATTCAGATTTTCACAGAAAAAAACATACTATTGAACTTTTGGAAAAAGTAAACCTCTCCAAAAAACATTTTGAACGATACCCTCATGAATTCTCTGGAGGACAAAGACAACGAGTATGCATAGCCAGAGCCCTTGCTCTGAATCCAAAATTTATTATCTGTGACGAGTCCGTTTCAGCACTAGATGTATCGGTACAGGCCCAGGTTTTAAATTTATTAAACAAACTAAAAGAAGAATTTAACTTTACTTATATTTTTATTTCACACGATCTTTCGGTAGTAAAATTCATGTCAGACAGAATCATTGTCATGAACAAAGGGAAAATAGAAGAACTTGGCTATGCCGAAGATATCTATTCCAACCCAACATCCGAATACACACAGCGCTTGATCAGCGCTATTCCTAAAGGTGACCTCGAAGATATTCGAAGAGCTCAACTTATTAGGACAAAAAATAACATTAGAAAATAACACAATGAAAAATAACCCAAACCCAAAAAAAACAGATTTTTTACGCGACAAGCTTATATCCTTTTTCAATAACAGCAAAAAGAATCCTTATTCCTTAAAAGATCTTATTAAAAAACTAGGTCTGAAAAGAAAAGAAACTCAGATTGATCTAGAAAAAGAAATGAATACTCTCGTAAAAGAGGGCAAAATAGTTCATCTTAAAAACGGTCTTTTCAAAACCAATGCTTCTGGCGAAACAAATTTCATACTAGGAAGAGTAGACCATGTAAGCACACGCTTCGCCTACGTAATACCTACTGAATCTAAAGATGGAGACATCTGGATCGACCAACGTTTTATTAACGGTGCTATTGACGGTGATATCGTAAAAGCAGTAGTATTTGAAAACTCTGGAAAATTTAAAAAAGAAAAACATCAAGAAGGAAAAATCATAGAAGTAATAGAAAGAAAAAGAACTGAATTTGTTGGAACAATAGAAATCTCTCCAAAATTCGCTTTCGTTATTCCTGATAATAAAAAAATACATTTTGACATTTTCATTCCCAACGAATTCATCAACAAAGCAGAACACAAACAAAAAGTTATTGCTGAAGTAATCGATTGGCCAAAAGAAAGCGGACAAAACCCTGTTGGAAAAATAAAAGAGATTCTTGGTAACGCTGGCGACAACAATACTGAAATGCACGCAATCATGGCAGAGTACGGCTTACCGTTTACTTTCCCAGAAAGCATAGACAAAGCAGCCAACGAAATCGATGATGAAATTACCAAAACTGAAATAAGCAAAAGAAGAGATTTCAGAAACACTACTACGTTCACCATTGACCCAATCGATGCAAAAGATTTTGATGATGCCATCTCAGTGAAAAAACTTGATAATGGAAATTACGAAATCGGTATTCACATTGCAGATGTAACGCATTATGTGCGACCAAATACCCTTTTGGAAAAAGAAGCCTACTTACGTGCTACCTCTGTATACCTTGTAGACCGTGTAGTACCAATGCTTCCAGAAAAACTTTCTAACGGACTTTGTTCGCTTAGACCAAACGAAGACAAGCTAACATTCTCTGCTGTATTTGAAATAACCGAAACTGGAAAAATAATGGACCAATGGTTTGGAAAAACTATTATACATTCCATCCGCCGTTTCACCTATGAAGAAGTACAAGAAGTAATCGAAACACAAGAAGGTGATTTCAAAGAAGAAGTACTTTTACTTGATCGACTTGGAAAAATTCTTCGCAAAGAACGTTTCAAAAAAGGCGCAATCAGTTTTGAAACAATCGAAATAAAATTCAAACTTGACGAAAATGGAAAACCTTTAGGTGTCATTCCAAAAATACGCAAAGACGCACACAAACTTGTTGAAGATTTCATGCTACTGGCCAATAAAAAAGTAGCCGAGTATGTATACGGAATGAAAAAAGGTGAGGATAAAAACACCATGGTGTATCGTACCCACGACAATCCTAACCCTGATAAACTTAAATCACTTGCTACATTTGCTGCCCGTTTCGGACATAAAATGAACGTGTTTGACGAAGAAGCAATAGCAAGCTCACTTAATAAACTAACCGAAGACGTAGAAGGAAAACCAGAACAAAACGTACTACAAGCTCTAGCAATTCGTTGCATGGCAAAAGCCCGTTATACTACAGATACCGATCAACACTTCGGCTTGGCCTTTCCTCACTACACGCACTTTACATCACCTATTCGTCGATACCCTGACATGATGGTGCATAGATTACTATTTCATTATTTGGAAAGCGGAAAGTCAGAAGACAAACAAGCTTTTGAAGAAAAATGCAGTCACTCTTCTGAACGAGAAAAAATGGCCGCAGATGCCGAACGTGCTTCTATCAAATACAAACAAGTAGAATTCATGGCAAGCATGGGAGATAAGATCTTTGACGGAATTATTTCGGGTATGATCGAATCGGGTATGTTTGTTGAAATCGTAGAAACAAAATGCGAAGGTATGGTACGCCTAAGTGAACTTACCGATGACTTCTACGAAGTAGATCTTGACAATTATCGTATCGTAGGAAAAAGACAAAAGAAAATGTTTACCCTTGGCGATACAGTGCAAGTAAAGGTTAAGAAAACAGATCTTGCAAGAAGAACAATAGACCTTGAACTAATTACTAAAAATACAATTACAGAATAAATTTTTATGATCCTTACAATTGACAGAGCGTTAAAATTAATTGATAAAGAAATTACCTCACTTGACTTTGGGAAAGAGCCATCTGAGTTGTACGACCCAATTTATTATATAATGGGGCTTGGCGGAAAAAGAATGAGACCACTGTTGGCAGTATTGTCGCACAGTCTTTTCTCTGACGAAATAGAAAAAGTATTAAAACCCGCTATTGCCATTGAAGTCTTTCACAACTATACACTTGTGCACGACGACATTATGGACAACGCGCCTCTACGCAGAGGCAATGCAACCGTGCATGAAAAATGGAGCGACAATGTAGCTATACTCGCTGGGGATGTGATGCAAATCAAATCCACCGAATTAATGATGACGGTAGACGATAAGATTCTCAGAAAAGCACTAACACTTTTCAGCTTCACTGCTACAGAAATTTGTGAAGGTCAGCAATTGGACATGAACTTTGAAACGAGAGATAAAGTTTCCATCGAAGAATATATTGAAATGATTCGTATGAAAACTGCTGTACTACTTGGATTCTCTTTAGAATTAGGTGGCCTAGTGGCAGGCACTACAGAAGAAAACCTAGTGCTACTTAGAGAATTCGGAGTGAGCATGGGAATAGGTTTTCAGCTAATGGATGATCTTCTTGATGTCTACGGTGAAATGAGCAAATTTGGAAAAACTGTTGGTGGAGATATCATTGCCAACAAGAAGACGTATTTACTTATTACAGCTTTACAAAAAGCAAAAGGGGCTGACGCTAAAAAACTAAACGAACTTTTGGAGTCTAAGACAATTGACAGTCTTACGAAAGTAAAAGAAGTAACAGCGCTCTACAACAAACTTGAAATTAAATCGCTGACAGAATTAAAAATAAACGAATACTTCGATTTGGCTTTTAAAAAATTAAATAAACTAGACGCTCCATTGCACAAAAAGGCAATGATAAAAGACTTCGCCAACAAACTAGCACAAAGAGAAAGTTAATATAAAGTATAAAATTACAGTATGAATATTTTCGATAAATTAAAACAAAGATGGATGATCACCAGCAACTTTCAACTGGTAATGATCTGTGTAGTATTTGCCATTACTGGTTCTGCCTCTGCCTGGTTAACAAAACCCGTACTTGTCTTATTTAGTATCGACAAAAGCAAGGGACTATTTCTTTATTGGGTATTGAGAATTCTTATTCTATTTCCAATCTATCAAGTATTACTAGTTGTTATTGGAGCCCTCTTAGGGCAACATACATTTTTTTGGAACTTTGAGAAAAAAATGTTAAAACGATTTGGGCTAGATTTAGATAAGAAGGCTGAGCAGAAATAAGTATAAATAACAATGTAGGATACCTCTCCCTACATTGTTATTATAAAATACAAATTATTCCCTTAAGTAATCAGCCTCCCCTATTACTTTTTTTATATATTGACAGAGAGAGGTCCAAAAAATAATTATAGTAAGGAAGGCAATAGTTATGTAAATTTTTAACAGAATCAATACAAAAAATGGAACAATAAGTATTTTTTTCACCCCATTTCTCCCTTTATAAAATCCCGACCTGATAACAAGAATCTTAGCTTTCCTCCTCCCTCGGTAAATACCTATCCCTTTGACAAAAAGGTAATTAATACTTAAAAAACAGTCAACTCCCATTAGGCAGTTCACACGTGCAACTCAACGAGTAAACTGAGTTGTCGGACTAATATAAACCAAACCTTCCCCCTAACCCCGTTTATATACACAGACAGCAACTTAAAATAAAATATAAACTTATATAATTATGAAAACGACAATAATCTTCTCTCTAATCGCAATCTTAACATTATTATCATTCGGAGCTTCTGCTCAAATTAATGCAGTAAACCAATATTGTTATGGCACACAAGGTTCTGTAATAACACCAGCTTCTGCACTTGACAATGATATGGCGAGCTACTCAAGACTTAAATTAAGAGCTACTTCTAGTAAAGATTACATCTATCAGAACTTCATGTTCTCTTCTGAAATAGACATTAACACTAAAATCGTACTTATTATACAAGGTGAAACGAATCAAGAGCTAAACAAAGAACAATTACGTAATGTAAAATTTTACACTCACCAAAATGGCCAAATAAATTCCGATACACTTTCTAGTGAAGAAGTAGAAATAACTAAACTTGCAGGCGAAGAAAATAAATACGAAGTATCTTTTTATTCAAAAAGAAATCATAACGAAGCTGGAATAGCTATCTATGGTGGAGGAAAAATAAACATGATGAAAATATACAAGGTTTATATGGCTGCTAACAATAGCCCTATAAATCTTGTATCTCTTGAAAAATAAATTTTTCCTATCGACATAGAATAGCCCAAATACAAAAAGTTTAAAAAACATTTTTAGAAAAATTAAATAAAAATAACTTCTACCTAATTATACTTTTACCAATAGGCGCTCATTATTTTTCAACTACAGAATTCCTTCAGAATCTAAACCTTTTTGCTACAGATTCATATTTTATGTTTGTATCAATAAATATAAAATACGATTGATAGAGAATGAAATTCAGTTTTCAATAAAAAACTCAAGCACTTTACACACCCTACTTATCCTAATTTCATCTGACATTAATTAACACTTAACTAAACAATAAAAAAATGAAAACGTTTGAAAACAAAATACCTAAAGATGGTATAGCGGGACTAAAAGAAAACTGGAAAGTAGATTTTCTTTCAGGCTTTATGGTATTTCTATTAGCCATGCCACTTAGTTTGGGCATTGCAGACCAAAGTAAATTCCCTGTTGTGTTTGGTCTATTAACAGCTATTATTGGAGGGATGATTGTCAGTATGATAGCAGGATCTCCACTAACCATAAAAGGTCCAGCAGCAGGTCTCGCTCCTATTGTTGCAGGTGCTGTTGTAGCTTTTAGCGCAAATGAAACGTTGGGTTGGCAAATGACTTGCGGCGCGATAGTGGTAGCCGCTGTCATACAAATTTTATTTGGCTTGCTAAAATTCGGTAAGATGAGTAATTTTTTTCCTTCCTCTGCCATTCATGGTATGCTTGCTGCAATTGGAATACTTATTTTCTCAAAACAAATTCATAATTTATTTGGCATAAAAAGCTCAGAGTTAAAAGGCTTAAACCCTTTAGGTCTCCTTATGCATATACCACAAAGTATTGCACATCTTGACTTAGAAATTACTTGTATTGGCTTACTATCACTAGTGATTGTATTTGGTGCACCTTATCTTAAAAATAAATGGTTGAAAGCAATACCTGTTCCTGTTCTTGTGTTATCAGTTGCAATTCCCCTTGCATTAGTATTCAACTTAAAGAATACAGACAGAGGTTACTCGATGATAAAAATCGGCAACTTTATTCAACAATTTACAGAAGGCTTACAAGGAAAAAATATCAGCTTTGACGGTTTGCTTCAAATGGGTGTATTTGTAAAGTATGTTTTATTATTTTCATTAATAGGATCGATTGAATCATTGTTAACAGTTAAAGCAATTGATGGATTAGACCCTTACCATAGAAAGTCAAATTTCAACAAAGACTTAATTGCTGTTGGATTTGGAAACTTATTTTCAGGATTACTAGGCGGTTTACCAATGATATCAGAAGTTGCGCGTAGTAGTGCCAATGTAAATAATGGCGCTAAAACTCGTTGGGCAAATTTCTTCCACGGCATATCCTTATTGATCGCCGTATTGCTTGTGACCCCTTTTCTTGAAATGATCCCTAAAGCTGCTCTAGCAGCACTGTTACTCGGAGTAGCGTATAGGCTTGCTTCGCCAAAAGAATTTATTAATACCTATAAAATTGGCAAAGACCAATTAGCGGTATTCATCACCACAATAGCAATAACCATAGTAGAAGATTTACTTGTAGGAGTTATTTCCGGAATAGTATTACAACTAATTTTAAATATTTATTTTTCCAAAAACATTAAAAAATTATTTGTAAACAACACCAACGTAGTAACGCAAGGTAAGAATGATTTTATTATTCATTTAAATAGTCCTTTAAATTTTTCCAATTTCATGGGCTTTAAAAAACAAATAGAACTGTTGCCAATATCTGCCAATATAAAATTAGACCTTTCAAAGTGTGATTATATAGATCATGATGCCGCAGAACAATTAAGACATTTGGAAGAAGACATTCACAATCAAGGTGGGGCATTAATTGAATTTAATAACACTCACTTACTTCCACTTGGCACACACAGATTGTCTGCATTAAGAAATAAACTATTTGCAAGTAAATACGCTAAGAAAATTATTTCTCAAACGAAACAAGATCGATTACTATTTTCTGAGCAAAATAATTTTCTTTACTATGAATTTGGAAAAAATATTATACGAGAAGTTTTTTCTAAATTTCAACTATATAAAAATGCTACTATAATTGAATCTGTAATGACAGGCCAATTACTAGGTAAAGAGATTAGAATAGCCGACATTAAAATAAAAGAAGAACTAGGCTTAAATAAAAAACAATATACTAGTACAATAGCCCTGATAAGTCTAAAATCATCTATACCTAATTTTATATTAGACATTGAAGATGCGTCAGAATACCTGCGAGAGCTTGTCGAAAATGGCAGAGACATAGATTTTAAAGAATTTCCTGACTTTTCCGACTATTATTTACTTCGTGGAGAGGATGAAAATCAAATTCGTACTTTCTTCACCGATGACTTAATAACATTCTTTGAAGCAAACAAAGAGTACTTAATTGAAGTAAAAGATAATATCCTTTTAGTAAAAACTACTTTGAAAAACCTTTCAAATGAAGAAATAAAAGCACTATTACAGTATATAAATAATTTATTACTAAAAATAGACAACGCTTAATTAATAAAAGAGCATAAACTATAATTCATATACCCTTTGTTTTGTGTAATAAAAAATCACACCGAACAAAGGGTATATTTTTAAACATCCCTTTATAATAAACATATTTATTCCTAAGTCTTATTTTTTAACTTTATTAATTAACTTTACTAAAACAACTATCTAAAAGTAAAGGATTCATGAAAAGAATACTGCTTCTGGCTTTTTTTATATCACTTTGGGGATGTTCTGACAATACAGGAAACAAACTACCCGATTTTACTGCCACAACACTTTCGGGAAATACCATTCGATCAAAAGAATTAAAAGGGAAAATAGTAGTAGTAAAAATTTGGGCAACCTGGTGCGGCTCGTGTGTAAAAGAAATACCTCAGCTTAATACTCTAGTTGAAAAATACAAAAACGATTCATCAATTGTCTTTATTTCTATAACAGACGATACAAAAGAAAAAATAGAACGATTTTTAATAGATCGTCCTTTTGCTTACCAACATATTACTGGAGCTAAAGATCTGAAAAATACATTTCAACCAGGAATCACTAAAGAAATCCCTAAACATATGATTGTAGATAGAGATATGAATATTGTGTTAGACATATCTGGAGAGTCTCCTAATATAGCCGAGATTCTAGCAATTAAAATTGAACAATTAAAATAGATAAAATGCCACTATGTCTTTTGAAAAAAGATTGTAAAACAGACTTGAAAATTTCTGTTCTAAATTCTGTGCTTGAAATTAATAAAAAACACTGGGACCAAGTAATAAATGATAAAAATATTTATCTCTCACTAGCCTATTTAGAAGCTATAGAAAACTCTCTTAGTAACGATATTACTTTTCGCTATTTAATTTTTTATAATGAGAAATCAATTCCAGTAGCTATTGCTGTTGTTCAATTGCTACAATTTTATGATAAAGATTATAAAGAACAAGAGCAACTATGCCATGTCAGAAACAAAATAAAGAATAGCCTTGTAGATTCATCTGGCATACAAATAATGACTTGTGGCTCTCCATTTGCTTCTGGTGAAAATGGGTTTATGTTTACCAGTGACATTACAGAAAACGAAGCCTATAAAAATCTAGCAAGAGGATTAATTCAATTACAAAAATTAGAAAAAAACACTCTGAATGCTCCTGTGATACTAATAAAAGAATTTTGGCCCGACTCTTTTACCGCTAGTTCACATTTAAAGGAAGAAGGCTTTAAAGATTTCATGATTGATGCAAACATGATTTTAAAAACGCATCCTGACTGGAAAAATTTCGAAGATTACCTTTCCGATATGACGGCTAAATTTAGAACGAAAGCAAAGGCGGCATTTACAAAATCCGCACTTCTAACCGTTATAGACTTTCAGGAGAAAGATATTGTCGAAAACAAAAAATCAATTGAACTTTTATATCAATCTGTAGTAGAAAAATCAGCCTTTAAATTTGGCGCGTTAAATGGAGATACTTTCATCTATCTTAAAAGAAATCTAAAAGACCAATTTATTTTACAAGGTTATTTTTTAAAAGAAAAGTTGGTAGGATTCAGTTCAGCATTTATTTTTAATACTATTGTGGATGCTAATTATGTTGGCATTGACTATACCTTAAATCATGACTACGCAATATATCAACGAATGCTCTATGATTATGTCGAATTAGCGATCCATTCAAAATCTACCGAACTAAGATTTGGTCGTACGGCAGAAGAAATAAAAAGTACCGTTGGAGCAAAACCAGTAAACATGAAATTATATATTAGACATCAAAATAAAATCAAAAACAGTTTACTTAAACCAGTTTTCGGTTCCATTACTCCAAGCCCATTTGAGCAACGAAATCCTTTTAAAGTAGACGATAATCGATAATAAGAGATGGATTCATTAACACAAATTGTATTAGGTGCAGCAGTAGGCGAAGCTATACTTGGAAAAAAAGTAGGAAATAAAGCCATTCTATGGGGCGCTATCGCCGGCACCATACCTGACTTAGACGTATTTGCCACTTTTTTTGTAAGCGCAGTCAGATCAAACGAACTGCATAGAGGATTTTCTCATTCAATACTTTTTAGTATTTTAACTGCACCTCTCTTAGGCTGGATTGTACACCGCCTTTACAAAAATGAATCGGCCACATGGAGAGAATGGTCTTGGCTCATGTTTGGTTCACTTGTTACCCATCCTCTTTTGGACGTGCACACCTCATGGGGTACACAATTGTTTTGGCCATTAGAATATAAAATCACTTACAATAATATTTTTATAGTGGACCCATTATATACTATCCCATTCTTAATTTTTCTTATCATGGCAATGGTTAGAAAAAGAGATAATCCTAAACGCAGATTATACAATAACATTGGTTTAATTATCAGCAGTGCGTATATGCTTTTAACTATAGGGTTTAAAGGAATTGCCCATAGTCAATTTGTTAAAAATTTAAACCAACAACATATAGCCTTTAAAGATCTAGAAGCAAAACCAACTGTTTTTAATTCGATATTATGGTGTGGATATGTAGAAACAGAGAAGTCCTTTTTACTAGGCTATTATTCACTTTTCGACGCCTCTACTCCCATTTCATTTGTTTCATTTCCTAAAAAACATTCATTGCTTGGAAAAATGGCGGACGAAGATTTAGTCAAACGATTAATTAAATTATCGAGAGGATGGTACAATATTGAAATAGCTGGTGATACGACTTTATTTTACGATTTGCGATTTGGACAGAAAGAGATAAACGATGATCCAACTGGCTTTGTGTATTGTTATAAACTCTATTATGAAAACAATATTTTAGTTGCGGCGCCTGTCAAAGGTGATTTCAAAGGGGCCAAAGAAGGATTGAAAAAATTGTTTACCAGAATAAAAGGTATTTAAAAACAGTTAAGCAAAATAAAAAAAGCTCCATTAGTAAATGGAGCTTTTTTTATAACTATAAACTAATCTACTATGCAAATTGACAAATAACCCCACCCATTAAACCCATTGTTATAACCCAATAGCCTACATTGATAGCAATATATTTAAATCCTTTTCTTTCAAATAGTGCATTAGTTGCCAAAATAGGAAGCGCTATAATAATTCCGCCTATTGTACCATGCAATACTCCATGTTTAAAAGTTCTGAAATTAGCGCCATACTTAGCCATGAAATTAGTATAATAAAGATTTACTTCAGAACCAGCATCATTAAATCCCGGCTCATTTACTAAAGTAGACATAACATGTCCCTGATGCACCACTAAAGAGTATAATCCAAAAGACAAAAAGAAACTAAAGAGGTAGCTTAATCCGAAAACCAATGGCATGTTTGCGCCTTTCAGTTTCTCTTCTGTTAGCCCAGCGGCTTCCATCCAAGCTGTTCCTAAAACTTTAGGATTGTACCATATAAAGCCTACTACCATAGGTATAAGTGCTGCGCCAGCAAATGCAAAAATATTAAGGTTCATAATTTTGTTTTTTAAGTGTAAGTGTAACGAAAGGTATAAAAATTATTTACAATAAAAATAAAAAAACATCCTTATTCCAAAGAGAATTAACAGAATACCCACAATCTTATATACCAAAAGTAAAATAGAAGGGCTAATGAAGCGTTTAATCTGTTTTGCTAAAACAACTTTTAATAAATCTGTACTAAAGATTCCGAGCAAAATCCCAATTAAAAAAAATATTGGATTTCCACTTGTCGATTCTTCAGCATATTTAACAATTCCCATCCAAACAATCAACACAAAAGGATTCACAAAATTTACCAAAAAACCCTTTATAAAAAAAGAAATAAAATGATTTGGTTTTAGAACTATTTTATCTTCAATGTCAATTTTCTTGACCAATAAATATTTCAATCCAATCCCAACTAGTAACAATCCACCTATAATAGCAATCAAAAAATTGCTACTAGGAAGAGCTAAAAATGAAGCTAATCCATAGTTGCAAAGCAACACATAAATAATATCACTAAAAATTATACCTAGTACAATAAGTAACCCTGATTTAAAACCAAACTTAAGTGTACTAGAGAGTAAAAAGAAAAATACAGGCCCAATGAAAATGATCATCCCTAGCCCTACCAGGTATCCCTCTAAAAAATCCATACTACATTAATTATTACTCTTAAACACATGTTGTCTATTAAATAATTTAATCAAAATAAACCTTACTATATTTATAGGCTTAAAGATACTAAATCTAAAGACGTATATATAATTTTCCTCCATATAATTAAGACAAGTAACAAGCAGAGTAAAATAAAAATAAAAAACACAACTGTTCTCATAAAAAAAAATGAAATTGCATACTCTATTCAAAATGACGAATTAAAATAAAACTCAAACTGTTTTTTTTTAAATAAACAAATGATTCAAGAAGCATTACTCCACAAAATAAATTTTAAAACCAAACCATTAGGAGCGCTTGGTACTTTAGAAAAGCTAGCACTGCAAATAGGTGTTATTCAAAATACACTTACCCCAACACTAATTAGCCCTACCATTATGGTCTTTGCATCGGACCATGGAATTGCAAACGATGGAGTAAGCGCTTATCCGCAGGAGGTAACCTACCAAATGGTCATAAATTTTTTGCAAGGAGGAGCTGCAATAAACGTATTTTGCAAACAAAATAATATTGCATTAAAAATAATAGACGCAGGGGTAAACCATGATTTTTCAGAAACCCCAAGCCTTATAAATAAAAAAATAGCCAACGGTACAAAAAGCTTTCTGTATGAAAAAGCAATGACAGAAACAGAAATGAGTCTATGTTTGGAAAATGGAAAAGAATTAATAAGCTCTTTAAATAAAGAGGGGTGTAATGTAGTAGGTTTTGGAGAAATGGGTATTGGGAATACTTCTGCTGCTTCAATGTTGATGAGTAGCTTATGTGAATTACCACTTGAACAATGTATAGGAAGAGGTACAGGGCTAAACGACGACCAATTAAAAAATAAAATTTCAATTCTCGAAAAAGCTCAACATACACATGAGAATATTTCTTCGCCTATAGAAATTTTACAAACCTACGGGGGTTTTGAAATTGCTCAAATCTGTGGGGCCATGCAAAAAGCTTATGAGCTTAATATGTTAATACTCGTAGACGGCTTTATCGCCAGTAGCGCTTTCTTGGTGGCCTACAAGCTTAATCCTAAAATCATTGGTCATGCTATATTCTGCCATTTATCGGAAGAATCCGGACATGGGGCTTTATTAAAATACTTAAATGTAGAGCCCTTATTACAACTAAACATGCGACTGGGAGAAGGCACTGGTTGTGCAGTAGCCTATCCAATTATAAATGCGGCCGTAACCTTTCTAAACGAAATGGCTAGCTTTGAGAGTGCGGGAGTTTCAAACAAAAGCTAATATGATAAAAAAAGAAATTCATTATTTTTTAACTGCCCTTATGTTCTTTACTCGTATCCCCTGCCCTAAATGGGTAGACCACAGTGAAGAATGTTTAAACAAATCAAGAAAATATTTCCCTATGATCGGATGGATTGTTGGATCTATTGCAGCATTATCATTCTGGTCTTTTTCTTTTATTCTACCATTATCCATCTGTATTATACTTTCAATGATCGCAAGTGTAATGATAACTGGAGCTTTTCATGAAGACGGTTTTACCGATACCTGCGATGCTTTTGGAGGAGGTTGGACAAAAGAACAAATACTAACTATAATGAAAGACAGCCGAATCGGGGCATATGGAGTTATTGGAATGCTACTATTAGTGCTACTCAAATATTTTGCGTTATATGAAATTGCAAGTAAAAACACTTTATTGATGATATGGGTATTAATAAACGGTCATACTACTAGCCGCTTTATTGCTTCTACTTTTGTATACACACACGACTATGTACAAGATTTAGACAAATCAAAATCGAGACCAATCGCTAATAAGCGCTTAGGAATATCGGAAATTATATTCAGCTGTATCGTAACTCTACTACCTTTTATACTTTTCCAAAGCTGGATTTATTTGACAGTACTTCCCATAACTTATCTATCCAAAATATATTTAGGGTATTATTTTAAAAAACATATTGGCGGTTATACAGGCGATTGCTTAGGAGCAACGCAACAAGTTAGTGAGGTAATATTTTATATATCTATTTTAATTTTATGGAAATTTATGTAATACGACATACACAGGTAGCAGTATCAAAAGATATTTGTTACGGTCAAAGTAACGTACTCCTTGCAGACACTTTTCAAGAAGAGGTAAATAGTATTAAGACAAAATTGCCGAGTAAGTTTGATAGCATTTATTCGAGTCCTATTAATAGATGCACACAAATGGCTGAAGCACTAGAATTAGGAACTATAAAGTATGAAAAACAATTAATGGAATTAAATTTTGGCGATTGGGAAGGAAAACTATGGAACGACCTCGATCAAGAATCTTTAACTTTATGGATGAGAAATTTTGTTACTACTCCACCTCCAAATGGAGAAAGCTTATCATTATTATATGAGAGAGTAAACTATTTTTTAGATACTCTTCGTAAAGAAAATTACAATAAAGTACTCTTAGTTACACATGCTGGAGTAATCCGTTGTATTTGGGCCTATTTACTTGCTATTCCACTTGAAAATATATTTAAGCTTCCAGTAGGCTATCAGGAGGTCTTTGTCTTCTCTTTGAACAAAGATCCGAACTGGGATAAAATTATCAGCAGTAAGTAATAACACTTGAGTCACTCCCTTATTTTGATTTCTTAAAATTTAACTTTAGCTTTGTACCACATTTTGGTTTTTACAATCAATTCTAAGTTTGTAAAATTAAAAGGGAATCGTGTGAAAATCACGAACTGTTCCCGCAACTGTAAACTCTTTTAGTACTAACACTACTGAAAAGTGCATCCAATAGGCCACTGAACATTTGTTTGGGAAGGCAGCACTAGAGTAAGCCAGGAGACCTGCCTAAATGTACTAATTCAATGCTTCGGGAAGAAAGCTTTTGGAAATTAAGAAGGACAAATTTGTCATTTTAGTTTTTGCAAATTTCTTATCGGCATTAAACAAAACTTTTATAAGGTTGACTGTTTATGCTTAAAAAAATTAATGTTGTACTACATTTTATTGCTATTTATTTATTGACGCTGACGGCTAACGCTCAGTCGTTAGTTAAAGACTCAGTGCATACTATTGAAGAAGTCATTGTCTCATCAAATAGATTAAATCGCTTTTCCACCGGTAGCAAAATAGAAGAAATTGACTCATCTATTATTGCACAAAATGCCAATAATTCAATTTCCGATTTATTGGCAAACCAAAGTCAAGTTTTTATTAAAAGCTATAGTATAGCAGGTCTATCAACGCCTTCATTTCGCGGCACCAACGCCAGCCAAACGGCAATTTTGTGGAATGGATTTAACATCTCAAGTCCAATGAATGGAGGTCAAGATTTAGCGTTATTACCTGTCAATTTTGTAAATAATATAAAACTTCAATTTGGAGGAGCTGGTGCCCTCTGGGGCAGTGGAGCGGTTGGTGGAACGATACATTTAATTAATGTTCCTGAGTTTAACAAAGGATATTCAGCAGCTACATCCTTGAGTTTAGGAAGTTTTGAAGACCAACAAGAAAACTTTGAACTAGGAATCAGTAAAAAGAAATTCATCTCCACTACTAAATTTTTTCATCATGAAGCAAAAAATAATTTCTCTTATATAAATATTGCGGAATATGGGAAACCAGAGCAGCGAATTAAAAACGCCTCTTTTAATCAAACAGGAATTTTGCAAGAGAATTATTTTAAATTAACAAAAAACCAAAATTTAAGTTTTCGCATTTGGTATCAAGATAATAATCGCCAACTACCCGCAAGCATGATTGTAGCGGCTAGTAAGGCAACACAAAATGATAAAGCCTTACGTTCAACATTAGAATGGCAATTACTAAAAGAGAAAAACGCTTACTTTATTCGCGTTGCCTATTTCGACGAAACCTTAAATTATAAGGACCCTCTCATAAATTTAATTTCGAGTAGTCAATCGAAAGCATTTATTTCAGAAACAGAAGTAAAAATAAAATTAACCAGTAATCAGCTTTTAAATATTGGAATAAATAATACTTACAACACAGCCATAACAGAGAGCTACGTAAATCGACCTACCCAAAACAGAACTGCTTTTTTTGGTTCTTATCAACTAAAAAACAAACGTTCTACGCTTAAAACGACAACCTCTATTCGCAAAGAACTAATAAGTAATGGAGCAAATCCATTCACTGCATCTTTTGGTATAGAAGGTTGGTTGTTACAAAGAATAAGAATAAAAGGAAATGCTTCGAAAAACTACCGACTCCCTACCTTCAATGATTTATATTGGGCTCAAGGAGGTAATCCAACTTTATTGCCTGAGCAAGGGTATAATGAAGAAGTAGGTTTAGCCTACGTGGTTTGCAAAGAAAAAATCTCATTAGAAGCAGGGGTAACTAAATTCAACAGCAATGTATCCAACTGGATCATGTGGGTACCGAATAATGTCGGCATCTGGTCACCAGAGAATATTGCAAAAGTATGGTCTAGGGGAGAAGAGTATGATTTAAAATTTTATTACACATTAAAAAAAATAAAATTTAATCTAGCAATACATTATCACTATATCAGAACCACCAACGAAGAAATCAACACAGCAGATCAAAGTGCTTTGCATAAACAATTAATGTATACACCAACAGGCAAAGGTATTTCCAATATAGGAATTGAATACAGAAGATTCAGAATTGCGTGTACTTATAACTATGTAGATTATAGATATACAACATCAAACAATTCACAATACTTAGAGCCATACCAGACTCTAGGCCTTGACATCAGCAAAACATTAATATTGCCACACCTTATATTAAAAACATACTTTCAAATCAATAACCTTACAAATGAATCTTATCAACTAATCGCTTACTATCCTATACCTAGAAAAAGTATTCAAGCAGGTATTACAATTAACTTTAATAAACCAAACAAAAAATGAATTCATTAAATAAATCAATTAAAACTATTCTTCTGATTGGAGGAATTGCTCTTGCAACAACCTTGGTTTCTTGCAAAAAGAAAAAGACAGAGGCTGTAACACCTGTAGTTTCATACGAATCAGGAGTATTAGTGGTCAACGAAGGTCCATTTGGATCTGGTACAGGCACTGTAAGCCATTACAACAAAAACAGTCAAGTAGTAACAAACGATATATTTCAATTGACAAACCAATTTCCATTAGGCAATATTGTTCAATCAATAAATTTTATCAATGGCAAAGGTTATATAGTAGTAAATAATACAAATAAAATAATAATAGTAGAACAAAATGATTTCAAATACACTGGAACTATTACTGGCTTTGCTTCACCTAGAACTATTTTACAAATAGATAACGATAAAGCTTATGTAACCGAATGGGGTTCGGGTGGATTTGGAAAAATTAATATACTTAATCTTTCAACAAATACTATTTCTGGTTCTATAGCCATTCAAAGAAGTGGTCCAGAAAATATGCTTAAAAAAGGCAACTTAGTTTATGTAACTTGTAAAGGTGGTTATGGAGCTGATTCTGTTGTAACTGTTATAAACTCTTCTACAGATGCTATTGTTACAAACATTACTGTTGGTGCAAATCCAGATGATATTAAAGAAGACATAAACGGAGACATTTGGATTTTATGTGCAGGAAAATATAAAAGTGATTATAGCAGCCTAGAAATACCTGGAAGCCTTGCTAAAATAAATCCTACTAACAATGCAGTGACCACTTCATTTAGCTTTAGTTCAATTTATTCTCAACCAGCAGGCTTAGAACTAAACTCCGCAAAAGATAAACTTTATTTTAATTACGATGGAGGTATTAATTCACAATCTATAACTACAACAAGCCTTGACAACACAATCTTAGTTGCTCGTAATTTCTACAGTTTAGGCATAGACCCTACTACAAATATAATCTACGCTGGCGATGCTGGAAATTATTCTAGCGAAGGCAAGGTAATCCGTTATTCGTCGAATGGCTTGAAAATTGACAGCTTAAACGTAGGAATTATACCCGGAAGCTTTTATTTTAAATAATACGATAAATTGTTTTTCTTAACTAATTTTAAATTTATTCACTATGATAAAGAAAATCCCCATTCGTTTTTATGTCTTGGCAGCAATGATATTGGTAGCTGGACTAAGTCGACTAGTAGTACATCTTGACAATTTTACACCTATAGGAGCAATGGCATTATTTGGCGGAGCTTATTTCTCTTCTAAATGGAAAGCTTATTTATTACCATTACTATCGTTGTTTTTAAGCGACATGGTAATCCAAGGTATTGTTCTTCAAGGAAAATATGGATTTCCATTATACGACGGTTGGTATTGGGTATATGGAACATTTGCATTGATAGTATTATTTGGAAACTACCTAATCAAAAAAATAACTATCTCAAATGTACTACTAGCTTCTATTGTTGCAGCCTTAGCTCATTGGATCATAACAGATTTTTGGGTTTGGTATTCAGGATGCAATGTCGCCCTCTACACAAAAGATTTCAAAGGATTTGTTTTATGTTATACCATGGCAATTCCATACATGATAAATTTCTTATTAGGGACCGTCTTTTATTCGGCGCTATTATTCGGTAGCTTTGAATTAATACAACGCCGTTTTCCAATCTTATCTAAACAAATAAACGCTTGATAAAAGCTTGTTCATTTCTACCTGCAGCTACGCAGATGATCTATGACATGGGCTTAGATCATCTGCTGCATGGCATAACCTTTGAGTGTCCTCCAAAAGCCCTTTTAGAAAAACAAAAAGTGGTGCGCTGCATCATGGAAGGAAAAACACTTACGAGTACTGAAATTGATACACTATTTTCTGCCAGTAAAAGAGAGGGTAAAAGTTTATACTATGTCGACGAACCAATCTTACAAAAAATTGAGCCGGATGTAATTTTTACACAAGACACTTGCGAAGTTTGTCAAATCGATACCGCTTGTACAGCAGCGGCTGTATCTAAACTTTCAAAACTGCCAAAATTAATTTCGTTAAGCCCAAATAGTTTACAGGACGTATTCGATTGTGCTATTACTATTGCAACAGCATTAAACGAAGAAGCTAGTGCTTATAACTATTTGACTCCTTTACAAGATCGATTAAAATTCATATTGGATAAACTCAGAGCTCATAAAGCTCCTTTAAAAAGAGTTATGTTGATGGAATGGATCGAGCCTATTTATAATTGTGGGCACTGGATCCCTCATCAAATAGCTTATGCTGGCGGAGTAGACATGCTTTCAAATCCTTCTGGTGACAGTATAGTTACGCAATGGGACAAAATAAAACTATACGATCCCGAAGTACTTGTAATAGCTCCTTGTGGTTTTCATATTCAAAGAGCACAAGAGGAACTGTTTTTACTCAAACAAAAATCCGGATGGAACAATTTACTTGCCGTTAAGTTAGGACAAGTTTATTTAGCGGACTACGATTTATTTACTCAACCATCGGCATCTACTTTAGTCAGTGGCGTAGAATTATTAGCAGCCCTATTTCATCCTACTATCTTTACTGTACCTCTTCACTTAAAAGACAAATATTTATCTCTTGATAATATTGCTGTAGTAGTATAAAACATGACCATACAAAAAAAATGTTCTTCTTGTTTAACATTATTTGAGTGTGGTGATACTGCTATTTCATTTTGTTGGTGTAATCAATACCCTGCAATTTTCAATCTAGCTACTACTCAAGATTGCCTTTGTCCTAAATGTTTACATCAGGCGACTATTGAAAAAATAGATTCTTATGTAACGGACATAAACAAAAATGGAATAGAAAATAATAGTGCTGCTGAATTAAAAACTTCAACTGACTATATTATTGACATTGATTATTACATAGAGAATGGACTTTGGGTATTTACCGCTTGGCACCATTTAAAAAGAGGCAGTTGTTGTAAAAGTGGATGCAGGCATTGTCCTTATGGATTTACAAAAGAAAAATTATGATCTATTATATTACGGGAGGAGAGCGATCGGGGAAAAGCAACTATGCTCAAAAATTAGCATTAACATTATCGGAATCGCCTCTGTATATTGCTACTGCTCGCCATTGGGACGATGATTTCAAAAATAGAATTAAGAAACACCAACAAGACCGTGACGATCGATGGACGAGTATTGAAGAAGAAAAAAACATTCATTTACTAGAGTTAAAAAACAAAGTAGCCGTTATTGATTGTGTCACCTTGTGGCTTACAAATTTCTATATAGACAATAATTACGAGGTAGACACTTCACTAACTCAAGCAAAAAATACCTTTGATGAATTAGCATTAATTAATTCTACAATCATTATTATTTCAAATGAAATAGGAATGGGCGTTCATGCAGAAACTACCATTGGGAGAAAATTCGTTGAACTTCAAGGTTGGATGAATCAGTATATTGCAAAAAAAGCAGACAAAGCTATCTTTATGGTTTCGGGAATACCTCTAACATTAAAATAATGATTGGGCAAAAAGCTTATATGAATTGGAGCGGAGGGAAAGATTCTTCGTTAGCCCTTATGAAAGTCATGTCAGACGATGAGTTTCAGATAACACACTTATTAACATCTGTGAATAAGGTACACAATAGAATTTCTATGCATGGTGTACGCAGAGAATTATTAGAAAAACAAGCAGAAGCTATTGGAATTCCGCTTACAACAATTGAACTTCCGGAACAACCCAGCATGGAAGAATACGAACAACTAATGTCGGACAAAGTTCAAAAACTAAAAGCATTAGATATTAATCATACTATTTTTGGCGATATCTTTTTAGAAGATTTACGAACATACCGTGAGAATAAATTAATTTCGCTAGAAATAAAAGCTCATTTCCCTTTATGGAAAATTCCTACTACAGAACTTATGCAATCATTTATTCAACAAGGGTTCAAAGCAATAGTAGTTTGTGTAAACGGAAATTATTTAGATAAGTCCTTTTGTGGAAGAGAAATTGATCAATCCTTTATAAATGATTTACCCCCCAATGTAGACGTGTGTGGAGAAAATGGAGAATACCATTCATTTGTTTATGAAGGTCCAATTTTTAAACAACCAATTTTATTTTCCAAAGGAGAAATTGTACATAGAACTTATAAAAATCCCAGCTCAAGTACTACTTCTACTTGTAGTACTTCGAATAAAGAAAAAGAAGAATATGGATTTTACTTTTGTGATTTGAAATAGAAACATAACATTGCTAAGCAATGTTATGTTTCTATTTATTTAATTGTCTTCTATTTGTAGTAAGATTTTGTTCAATTACTTAACTCCAAAATATAAAGGAACAAGACTTCGTAGTTTCTCTAACGTAGCATTCATAGATAGCTCACTCATTCCTCCAGAAGCATTTGCATGACCACCACCGTTAAAGTGTTCTGCGGCCATTACATTCACAGGATTTTCACTTCCTTTTGAGCGAAACGACATTTTAATTATACCTTCCTTTTCGGAAAGAAAAAAAGCTGCTTTCAACCCTTTAATGGAAAGAGCGAAATTCACTAATCCATCGGTATCACCTTTTTGATAATTATATTTCGTCAACTCTTCCTCCGTCATAGAAAGAATTGCAACATGATAATCATCAAGAATTTCTAATTTTTCACTCATCGCATATCCTTGCAAACGTAGACGTCCTACTGTATTGTTATCGTTCAAATTTTCATGAACCAAATGATGTTTTACTCCCGCTGCGAGTAATTTAGCAAGTACCTCATGTGTTCTCGATTGAACAGAAGGAAAACGAAAAGAACCCGTATCTGTAAGAATTCCAAGGTACAAGGGTGTTCCGACCTTACCATCGAGCAAAATGCCATTCCCAGATTGTTCGATCAATTCATAAATAAGCTGAGCAGTAGAACACACTTCTGTTTCAGAAACAGTTATAAAAGCAAAATTTTCAGGATTAAGATGATGGTCAATCATGATTTTTTTACAAGTAGCCTTATTCAATAGCTCCTGCATCTCCGCACCTATTCTATCACTAGCATTATAATCTAAACAAAAAATAAGATCTGCTTTTTGAAACAGTTCTTCCACTTCTGACGGTGAGGTTTTCATTGTTTTGATGCAATCAATATCTTCTAACCACATTAAATATTCTGGAGCAGGGTCTGGATGACAGATCTTAACAGCCTTGCCTAATTTTTTTATAAATTGAAATAACCCTAATGAGCTCCCTATAGAATCTCCATCTGGAGATTTATGTGCGGTGATTAATATGTTTGTTGCGGCTAAAATTTCGTGTTCGATTTGTTTGTAACTATTCATAGTGAACTGCTTGGGATTTGAGTATTCTAATTTTAATTCTGATTATATAATAAATGATTTTTAACTGGAGTTATATAAATTATGAGGGATAAAGGTATGGATAGTTTAGTAGATTAAAAACTGATATTTTATTGTCTTAATTATGTTAATCAGCTACTTAAGTATTTTTTATATAATAAAGACTATTGAAAAACAACAATGAATAAAAATTTATATAATTATAGCTTCAATAATAAAATACATCTAATAAATTGCAACCTATTTCGTTGTAGAAATGAATTTAACAACCCTATTTCATTCACTCAGCTGTAAAACACCATTCATGAATTTTAAAATCGCTTTAAGTACATTCCTTATTTTTATAAGTTTTCATACGATATCATCTGCTCAAACAGCTTCTATTAAAGGGAAAATTACAAATGAAGCGGGGCTTCCTATCGAATTTTCTAACGTAACTTTATTAAACGCCACTGATTCCAGTACTGTATTGGAAATGCAAGCAAGTGAGTTGGGAGAGTATAGCTTTGACGAAGTGAAACAAGGTGAGTACATCCTTGCTAGTTATACAATGGGAGGAAATAAAACTTATTCCGACACAATACATTTTGATGGCAAATCAACTTTCATACAAAACATTATACAAAATAATAAAATACTTCAGGCGGAAGAAGTTACTGTGGAGGGCCAACGTTCATTAGTAAAAATGGAAGACGGCAAAATGATTGTAGACGTTGAAAATACATTAGGCAATTCAGGATTAACCGCTGTAGAAGTTTTACAAAAATCTCCAGGCGTTTCAATTGATCAAGATGGAAAAATCAAACTGAATGGAAAAGCTGGTGTACAAGTACAAATTGATGGCAAAGTTATGTACTTAAGTGAAGACCAACTCAACAATTTATTAAAATCAATTCCATCAGATCAGTTAAAAAAAATTGAAATCATTACGTCTCCTTCTGCAAAATACGACGCAACTGGAAATGGTGGCATAATAAATATTGTTCTAAAAAAAGGTGCGTATGAAGGCGTGAATGGAACATTGAATCTTACCGCTGGATCTGGAATCTACCATAAAGGGAATGCTGGTACCAACATTTCATATAAAAAGAAAAAGTTATCGTTCAATATTGGTTACCAGTATAACAATAGAAAAGGCCTGAACGAATTCAGTATGGAAAGAATCAACAGCGACTTAACTGAACCTAACCACAAATTTGCGAGTAGTTCTTATTTTACTGTACCAGCTCAAACCCACAGTATTGTTTTAAATGGAGACTATGCCATAAGTAAAAAAACAGATATTACTTTTAATTTTTCAGATAATTATAATACATATACTTGGAAAGGGGACAACCATACTGAACTATATAATCCTGATCTTTCTTTATCTGAGTCCTCTGTTACTTCTGAAAAAGGGCGTTCTCACTATTTAGGGATTTATGCTGGTCTCGGATTTAAGCATAAGGTTGATACTGTAGGTACAATTTTCTCTGGAAGTGGTGGTTACTACACTAGTCGTGGCTTTGAACACAAAGATATCAATATACAATTTTATGATTCGTTAGGCAAAAACAACAACAATCCATTTTTATTTTTATTAGACAATAAAAATAATTCAAGCACCTACAATGCTCAATTGGATTTTGAGAAAAAAATATTTAAAAAAATAAAAATCGAAACAGGTGTAAAGACATATCAAATTCGAAGTTATACACCCCTTGATATTACTATTACTGAAAACTTTATCCCACGTGATGCAAGCAATTATTTTAACTATTCGGAAGGTGTACTCGCAAGTTATGTTATGGGAACAGCTTCACAAGGCAAATGGACGTTACAAGGTGGGTTGAGGCTAGAAAACACTCAAGTAAAGGGAAAACAATCCATCATAGACAGTACCTTTTCTAGAAATTACACAAATCTATTCCCATCGGGAAATTTAACATACAAGCTATCACAAAAAACATCTTTTACAAGTTTATACTCTAGAAGAATAACCCGACCAAATGGAAATGATTTAAATCCGTTACTAACCATTTCTAATCCCTATACATCCTATGGAGGAGACCCCTACTTAGTGGCACAGTATGCTGACAATACAGAATTAACGAGCTCCTTTTTTAGCGGCTCTTTACTTATGACATTGAATTATACTTATATTAAAAATCCAATAGTATGGGCCAGTAAATTAGAAAAAAGCACTGATAAAATCATATCAGGACCAAGGAATCTAGATTACCAAAAAAACTATGGAGTTTCTATATCCGTAAATACCTCTATTTATAAATGGTGGACGAGCAATAATAATTTCGTGTTTAATAATAATCAATTTGTAGGCACTACTGATTTTGGAACTATAAATAACAAACAAAATGGTTGGAATGTAACAACAACACAATCCTTTAAATTACCTAAAGAAACTGCTATAGAAATTTCTGGGCTTTACAACTCACCTAGTACGTATGCCTTTGCTTATGCGTATCAAAGATGGCAAGCAAATTTGTCTGTTCAGAAAAAAATATTTCACAAAAGAGCAAATATAAAAATTGCCTTTAACGATATCTTTAGAACATTTCAATATGCAGGCATAACAACCATAGCAACTACCTCCGCTGAAAATTTTTATCGCTGGGACAATAGAACTTTTCTTGTAACCTTCACCTATAAATTTGGAAACAAACTATTAATTAGAGATTAAAATTATTTTAACTGGCGCTTTTTTATGCAACACACATTAATAAGTAATGAATAACCAGACTAAAACGATAGTAATTGTATTAATAAAAAATTATTTATTTTTAATTTTCTTAACAATAAAATTCCAAACAAGTTCGTGTTTTTTAGTCTGGAAAAAATAATTAATTAATTCCAAAGCAATAAAGCCCAAAATAAAAGACAAACAATATTGAACCCATTCAGGAGTTTCGTTAACTATTACTTTTTTTCTCCCTGCAATACCAAAAAGATTTTTAATATTTCGTTTTTCCACTACATAATGTGTAAACGAATTTGTCACCCACAAACCTACTGCAAATCCCACTAGATTTCCTAAACCATGTTGAACAAGAATGTCAGTAACTTTTTCTTTAGTTATTTTTTTATAAAAAGGCAATGACTCCTCCTTCTTAAACTGCCATGTTTTTTTTACCTCCTCAAAAAGTGCAACGTTGTCCTTGCTCAGATTAAGCCAATCTATAAGTTCTTGTTTTTCATCGGAAGTTTCATTTCCAGAAAAATGTTTTGAAATAAGTATTAAGTTTTTTGGGTCTTGCATTTCTAAATTAATATATAAAGGGAAACATACGATAAAATCTAGTTTATAGTTTCACTATTTAATTCAAAAAATCAACTTGATAATAAAAATATAAAAACTTCCAAAATTTATATCGGGAGATAAAACTATGGAATATGATAACTTATTTAACGATAGGGTATTCAGAAGTATGTACAGTTAAATTAGTAGCTTTGAATAAGGCTGTATCTAATTCATAATCTCTTTTTACAAAAACTTCATCTGCTTTAAAATCAAACTGCCTTATGACATACATGTCTAAAAAATAAACAATTTCTTTTACCTCCTTTATTTTAACAATTTTAGTATTTTTAAGATCTTTAAATTCTTCAATAATCTTAATTTCATCGTTATTAAAAAATACAATTACTTCACCAAATAACAGTATCAATAATTGTTTGAAGTTATTATAAAAATGCCACGATAAGAAAACAAAAATCAGCCCTACTGCTATCCCACTAAATATCGTTTGAAAATCATACTGTTCAATTTTTTCTTCTAGTAAGCGAAGCATTAACATTGTCATAATACAACCTAACATAAATACTGTAGAAGCATATTTAAATACTGCTATTAAAAAATTATCTACGTGTACTTTAAACTTCAATGATTTATTATCCATAAATGCCGCTTTAGAAAGATTAGTGTCAAACACTATTATAACCCATTTTATTTACTACTTATTGCTGGGTTATCGTATTGTTTGAGCTCTACAGCCCAATTATCAAGAATCTTGCCAGAAAACACCCTTTATAATAATTCGATAAGTCTTATAATGACCGTTTATATGCGCTTTATAGCCTATAGTTACTTTCCACGCTAATAAATTAAGCTTAGGGTCAATACAATCATTAGGATTTATGAATTTTAAGCGTAACTAATTTCAAACTTTATCGAGGCATTAGACTTTACGACTCTCTAACGAGACTTTGTAAATCGCTTTAGGCTCCTCATATAACCCAAATGATCTACTCGTAAATTCTCCCCTTATAAAAATAGCGCACATCGAATTACCTACTTGATATAAATTTTCATGAAACGCTACTGGAGTTCCAGCTAAAATAGCATTTAAAATTTCATACCTAATTCTTTCAGGAGAAAACCCATAGTCGTGCCAAACGACAATACTTTTATCGTGTACCAAATGTGCAAATACGTTTTGAGTATCGGTCACTACATCTTCAAAATGATGACTTCCATCAATAAAGATTACATCGAACTTCTTATTTAAGCCAGCAAAATCATAGTAGCTAGAATTACCTTCTAGTTGTTTGACATTAGGCAGATTTTTAGAAAAAAAACTGTGTGCATTTGCATACTTTTCTCCATAGCCGAAATCAAGAATTTCTTTTTTTGACAAATTCAATGTATAACATTCTTTCGCTACTTCAGCAACGTTCGCTACACTTTCGCCTCTCCAAGTGCCTATTTCAAAGTAAGAGCTATCCGATTTTTTTCTACAAAGTGCTTTTAACAATGCTAGATCGGTAGGCAATGAACCTCCATCCAAAAAGGATACTGTGTTTAATGTTTCAGAAAAATCAGGAAATAATGTAGTGAGGTCTATTATAGGAAAGCCATTTTGATAGTTGGGTAACGTTTTATTTTCCCAAACTGTATTTTCCTCTAAAACTAAATTGAGCAACCAAGGATTTTTTATAATTTCAAAAACACCTCGAATTGCTTTTTTAAATTTATTTTCTTTGGCCATACATAAATTATTATTTAATAAAAGTAAGACTTTTTAAGCGAGTTTTCTAAAATGGTTAAGAAAGAAAACAGAGGAACATATTCCTGACAAAAAAAGAGCCATTGCCATACTAAAAGCCGCTCCTTCAATTCCATAATTCGGTATAAATATAAACGCTAACACTACCAAAACAATAAGTGCACTAATAGAAACATATACATTCCATACCGCCTTACCCACTGCTGATAACATGTAGGTAAACAAAACCTTCATCCACATAGCGCTAACTACACCACATAACGCAATAAAAAACGCCCATCCTCCATTAGCATATTCAGCTTTAAATACAAAACCTAAAATTTGGTCTTTAAATATATATCCAAGAATCAACATTACAATTCCTCCTGGTATAAATAATTTGAGATAATTTAATAAGTAAAATTTTAGATAGGACTTATTTAAATGATTGGATACTATTTTTGAAAAATCAGTATGAAGAAATATATTAGGCAGAAAAATTAAATTCATCGGTAGTATGATTGCGACTTTATATAAGGCTATATCTTTTTCAGCAAGAAATAAAGCAATTAAAATAATGTCAATAGAAAATAAAATCTCTGAAGCAAGATAGGCTAAGGATTCCAACAAGGAAAATGACCATAAAAATTTACCATTAATACTTTTATGAATTTGTCTTATCCCATTCCAATGTTTATTTTTCAAATATATACAGGATAAAAAAGGAGAGATGGCCATGGATATAAGATACCCTATAGCACCATAATAATAGGTCATTACAAATGCGATAATCAATCCAATACAATTGACCATCATGGTCATCATAGAAAGCGAAAAATTATCATTGTGCATTCTATAATCAACTTGTAGGTGCCCAAGAAAGAAAAAACCAACAAGACGAATACTGAAAAATAAAATAATAATCGATAAGTCTTGATACTTTATACCATAAACGCTACAAAAAAGAATAAAGATTAGGGTGACTAAAATTTGATTTCGAAATCCCTTCCAAAACATATATCGGCTTAGATTATTTTTATCTTCAGCATTTTCTAGAGAAGTTCCAAACTTCATTAATCCTTGTGCTGATCCGAATCCATTGATGGGTGTAAAAAAAGACAGTACGGAAGCAATTAACGTAATGCGGCCAAAATCATCTTCGGAAATTAATTTAATTACGAAAACAACTGTGATAAATTGAGTAAGCTTTGAAACTAGTAACGACAAAAAAACAAAGAAGCCTTTGTTGGAAAAGAATTGATTTATGAAGGTTATAAGGTCTTTCAATTGAATTAGAAGGTCATAAGTAAATTATAAGTTAAATTATTCATCAAATGACATTCCATAGATTTTATAATTTTTTTCTTCAGGATTCATAAGAAAATGAATTGCATAAACTCCATTTTTTGCTCTGATATCATATATAAATTGATGAACTTCACCATGAAATATAGTATCACTAACTGACTCATGAACATACCCATCAAACCAAACAGATTCAATAGGGCCAAATTTTTCCTTTAATTGAAGAAATTTATTTCTATAAGGTTCTATTTCGGGAAGTTGTATACTAGGTGCTTTTAAATATTTGTAAGACTCATCAATTTTATTATTTCGTAATTCCAAAATCCATTTATTTACAAACTTTAATTCACTTTCTATTTTGTCTAAATCCCTTTTTGATATTTTATAAGAAAAGATACTACCATCCGCTTTATTTAATTCCACAACAATTTCATCAAATCCTCTTTCCTTATTATCCAATTTGTTAAAAACAGTAATTGTAAACTTAGAAGCCAAAATTTCCGGGTCAATAATCCCTTCATCAACTACTCCAGAACCTTCAACTAATATTTTTTTAAATTTTCTATTCCCGCCATCAGTGCTTGCATGAACTCCATTTGAAATAGAAACCTGCCCTCCATAAACAGAAAGTTCTTGAATTGCCTGTTTTTCACTTTCTGAAATACATGAAACTAGAAAAAAAGACAAAATAACGATTACTGAATTCTTAATATTATTCTTTTTATTACCCATGCGATTATTTTAAAAAAATCATTTACTCATTTCACAAATTATGCACTTATCGCCTGCAACAAATCTGCTCTAGTAATGATGTGCACTTGCTCGTTTGCATCGTGCACTAGCAAGGCTGCATTTTCTTTAGTTATTAGAGAAGACAACACGTCTAGAGTATTATCAAGTCCTACAAAAAGAAATGGCGCATTCATTACTTCCGCTACTTTTTTATTTTTCACATCAGAATCTTCGATAAGAAGTTTCAAAACGTTGCTATCGGTAAGGCTTCCTACCACATGATTTCCGTCCATGACAGGCACTTGTGAAATTCCTTCCTGAGTCATTTTAGTAATGGCATCACCTACTTTATCAGAAACTAAAACAGAAATCACCTTATTTTTTCTTCCCGCAATAATATCACGAGCGCTAGAAAAAGTTTTAGTTTCTAAATAGCCGTGTTGCTTCATCCAATCATCGTTGTATACTTTTCCTAAATAACGAGTACCGTGATCTGGCAAAATAATTACTAGAACATCTTCTTCTTTTAAATTTTCTTTGGCGTATTCAAGTGCACCGTGCACTGCCGACCCACAGGACCATCCTACAAATAATCCTTCTTCTTTTGCAAGACGACGAGTCATTACAGCGGCATCCTTGTCTGTTACTTTTACAAACAAATCGATCAAATCAAAGTTTACATTTTTCGGAAGAATATCTTCGCCAATTCCTTCTGTGCGGTATGGGAAAATTTCATTTTCATCAAATATTCCTGTCTCTTTATATTTCTTAAAAACAGAACCGTAAGTATCAATTCCAATAGTTTTTACAGTAGCATTTTTCTCTTTAAGAAACTTAGCAACTCCACACATAGTGCCACCCGTGCCTACGCCTGCAGCATAGTGCGTTATCTTTCCTTCAGTATCTCTCCATATTTCTGGCCCAGTAGTTTCGTAATGTGCGAGAGCATTGGAAAGATTGTCGTATTGATTTGGATAAAAGGAATTTGGAATTTCTTTATTAAGTCGAGCGGCAGTAGAATAATAGGACAAAGGGTCGGTAGGTGCTACGTTTGTAGGGCATACGATTACTTCCGCTCCCATGGCACGTAACACATCTGTCTTTTCTTTGGATTGTTTATCGGTGGTTGTAAAAATACATTTATATCCTTTAGCAATGGCGGCGAGAGCTAAGCCCATTCCTGTATTACCAGAAGTACCTTCGATAATTGTTCCACCTGGCTTCAGCAAGCCAGCCTTCTCGGCATCTTCCACCATTTTAACAGCCATTCTGTCTTTTACTGAATTGCCTGGATTGAAGTATTCCACTTTTACCAATATGGTACCTTTGATCCCTTTATTTACTTTGTTTAAACGCAACAAAGGTGTATTGCCGATTGTTTCAATGATGGAATTGTAAATCATAATCAATTATGTATGTTGCTGTAAATTCGGTATTTTTATTGGAAAATAAAAAAACTAACAACAATATGTAATTCGACAAGAGGGTTACAAATCTTATTCGCTAGAAGAGGCCTTTAAAAAGAATATTACCCAATTATGACAACCTTCTCCGCAAAAAAAGGGTACTTTAAAAATTTCTGGAAATATGCAGGGCTTTTTCACCTACTATATGTGCTTTCAGCTGAATTAATAAGGTACCTAAGAAACGACCCAAGAACAACTCTCTATTATGCACTCCCTATACTAATTTCATTTACAACTATATGCTCCTTTTGTTGGGAAAAATGGCCAGAAAAATTAATTTTTATAGACGATCAAAAAATAATTCAACTAACGTATTTTTTTCTATTCATAAAAAAAACGGTAGTAATAAAACAAACAGATATTCAGTATATTTACCAAAAAGAAAGCGTACGCAATAATAGAAAAAGCTTTGTCCTAAGCCTATTTGACAAGGACAAAAAAATAATAAAAATAAAACCCAACTATTATTGGACCGAAGAAAATATAAAACGAATTACGTTTGAATTTATTTCTAGAACTATTCCCCAAAAAAAATGAACACCTTTCTATACAACATATCTTTATTATTTCTTTCAATACTAACATTTATAGGCTGTGAAAGCAAAGGAAATAATACTACTTTATCTATATTGAATTCAGCAAAAACTATTCTAAAAAAAGACAGTTCTTGCCACAATAAATATTCTTGGCTAAGCGATTGTGATATAAACAATATGCTTCTAAATAGAATCCCTGTTCCGGAAGGTTATGAAAGAACAATTGTAAACAAGGGCTCTTTCGTAGATTGGCTTAGGCATCTCCCTTTAAAAGAAGGCAGCCCAGAAGTTAAATTATACAATGGGAATTTAAAAAATAATCAAACGGCTCAGTTTGCTGTTCTGAATATTGATACCGGCAACGAAGACCTACAGCAATGTGCGGATGCAACTATGCGCTTAAAAGCGGAATACCATTATTCAAAAAATGAATTCTCGAAAATCCATTTCAATTTTACAAGTGGCGACAATGCTGCTTACTCAAAATGGGTAGAGGGGTATCGACCCGTATTAAAAGGCAATAAAGTTAGCTGGGTAAAGTCTGCGCAAAAAGGAAGTTCTTACAAAAGTTTTAGAGCCTATTTACGTCAAGTATTTATGTATGCAGGAACCAGCTCATTGTCAAAAGAACTATTATCCATCCCTCTCAAAGAAATCCAACCTGGTGATTTATTTATTCATGGGGGATTTCCGGGACATGCAGTCATCATTATAGACATGGCTACTCACAAACAAACGGGAGAGAAAATTTTTATGATTGCCCAAAGTTATATGCCCGCTCAGGACATTCATATTCTAAAAAATCCAGCCAAAGATAATACACCTTGGTATTCAATAAATTTTGAAGGCGCTATGGAAACTCCTGAATGGACCTTTGAACGCTCTGAGAGTAAACGATTTAAGTAACAGACTAATAATACTTTTAATCCTTCAAAACTTTTTTATCTTTGTATTAATAAATCAATATAATACACGATGACCGAAAGGCTTAAGTTAATGTATACCGTAGTGTTTGATGTATTCTCTCTTGCATCGTTGAGAAAGACTGCTATCAGAACAACATTGGCTGGAATGTATTTCTATTCTCTTGAGTATTTAGAAGATAATTACATCGATATCAATTTTCATATACCTCAATACATCTTCTATTTACTTGGTTATATACTTGTTACTTTATTTTATTATAAAATAGGCACTTCTTACTATCGCTGGTACGATGGGCGTAAATACTGGAGCTACCTTGGTACAAGAGGAAAAAATCTTGCGCAACAACTTAATTCTATACTAGAGAAAGACGACCATGAAACGAGAAAGTGGTTTGCGAAAATGATCACTAACCATGCCTATTCGCTAAAGGCAAACTTAAGAGGTGATGCTCCTCTTGATGAAATATATGAAGTTGTGCCTGGTTTTAAAGAAGAATTAAAAGCAGTAAAAGACAAGCCTAACTACATTGTTACTCTGATTTCCGACAAAGTTAATGAGATGTGTACCTCTGGAAAGATTAAAACCTACCAGTTTCTAGGCATGAATCGTTATATGAATGATTTAGTGGAGATCAACGAACAATGTAAAGGGATTAAAAAGGTACCTTCTCCGTCTTCTTATACCTTTCACTTAAGAACATTCTTGATATTATTTACCATATGTCTCCCATTCGGCTTTGTGCATGACCACAACTTTATGATGACTTTTATTATGATGATTATTTACGGAGGTTATGAAGGTTCTTTAGTAGTAACAGAAGAAATGGAAGAACCCTTTGGACTTGACAAATACGATATTCCACTAGACGATATTTGTTATTCGCTTAAAAAACACACCCATCAATTGTTGAACGTAGAATTAAAATCTTCGTACAATTAATCTTTTAAAAATTAATTCTGGTTTGCTCCAGCCAATAAATATAGCACAGCCATTCTTATAGCTACTCCATTTTCTACCTGATTCAAGATTACTGAATGTTTAGAATCTGCCACGTCGCTTGTCAATTCTACACCACGGTTGATAGGACCAGGGTGCATGATTACAATTTCTTTTCCTAAAGAATCTAGCAGCTGTTTGTTAATCCCATAATACAAAGAATATTCTCTTAAAGAAGGGAAATATTTGATCGTTTGTCTTTCCAATTGAATTCGCAAAACGTTTGCAACATCACACCATTCTAATGCTCGGCGTAGATCAAGCTCTACTTTTACTCCCAGTTCGCGAACATGTTTAGGCAATAAAGTACTTGGACCACAAACCATTACTTCGGCACCTAGTTTCTGAAGGCAGAAAATATTTGATAGCGCAACTCGAGAATGAAGTATATCTCCAAAAATACAAACTTTTTTACCTGCTACATCTCCAAGTTTTTCACGAATAGAAAAAGCATCAAGCAAAGCCTGTGTTGGATGCTCGTGGGTTCCGTCTCCAGCGTTTACAATATTTGCTTTTATATGTTTTGACAAAAAGTGAGGTGCTCCTACGCTTGAATGGCGCATAACTACCATGTCTACTTTCATTGCCAAAATATTATTTACAGTATCTAATAGCGTTTCCCCTTTTTTAACAGAGCTTCCTGAGGCAGAAAAATTTACTACGTCCGCAGAAAGTCTTTTTTCTGCCAATTCAAATGACAATTTTGTACGGGTCGAATTTTCGAAAAATATATTGGCAATAGTTATATCTCTTAACGAAGGCACTTTTTTTATTGGCCTATTGATAACCTCTTTGAAGGTATCGGCGGTTTCCAAAATAAGTTGAATATCCTGTTCAGTAAGGTCTTTTATTCCAAGTAAATGCTTTACGCTAAGTTGCTGCATTTTTATTCGTTGTTAGTTATAAGCCAAATATTATCTTCTTGAACGCCTTGTTCTTTTAATTCCACCAATACTTTTTCTGATTCAAGGCAGTTCACTTCCATTCCAACATAATTGGGTTGTATAGGAAGGTCTCTACTGTATTTACGATTGATCAATGCTAATAACTCTACTTTTGCAGGTCTACCAAAGGCAATCATTGCATCCATAGAAGCTCTTACTGTTCGCCCAGTATACAATACATCGTCAATTAGAATTACTTTTTTATCCTCTATTAGAAAGGGTATTTTAGTTGTATTCGCTTTTAAAACATCCCCACGGCGAAAGTCGTCACGAAAAAAAGTAGCGTCTAATATTCCGGAAGGTATTTCCTTCTTAAGTGTTTCTGAAATTATTTTTCTAATTCGCTCTGCAAGAAAAATACCTTTGGGTTGAAGTCCAATAATTACGGTATCCTTAAAATCATCATGGTTCTCGATCAGCTGTTGGCAAATCCTATCCAGCGTAATCTGTAAAAGCTTGTGATCAATGATGTTTCGTTTCTGCATTGGGGTATAAATTGGTCAAAGGTATATAAAATATGCAATAAAATAAATTTTTAAAGCACTGAGTTAAAGAAAAACTCGTTAAGAGCCCCTCAAAGTTACAACCTACTCTCCTGCCAAATTTAAAATAATATCAAATTCTTCATCTTTAACCGAAGTTACAGAAAGCCTGGATCTTTTTACTAAGGCCATATTACCTAAAATTGAATGACTCTTAAGTGCCTCTAACGTAATCGTTTTTTTGAATTTCTTCACTGCAGCCAACTCCACCACTACCCAATTGGGATCTTCCGTAGTTGGGT
>JANOTP010000167.1:0-13053 GCA_031416415.1 Cytophagales bacterium
CTGATTTCAAAAAAACCAGAAGCAACTAATCCTCTTTCTAATCCTAACCCAAGCGAATCTTTGTCTTCATCGATGTATACGATAGGAATACCACTTTCATTTATGGAGCGGTATGCAGAGTCTTGAAGCAACGTCATGATCAATACTAATGCCATAGGCATTACAAATATGACGGCCAATCCTGCTTTATCCCTTATGAGAATAAGGAAATCTTTATAAACTGCTGATAAAAATCTATGCATTATAAATTAGTGATTAATTTTTTGAGTGAGGTGTAAAAATACATTCTCTAGTTTCATCATTCCTTTATTACCACTGATAAGTTCATTTGGTGTACCGAAGGCCACCATTTCTCCCTTATCAATTATTGCAATGTTTGTACAGAAGTCTTCGGCCTCTTCCATATGATGAGAGGTATAAATTATGGTAGTACCATTTTTATTTACTTCGCGCAATTGGCTAATGATATCATTTCTTGACTGCACATCAATACCTACTGTGGGTTCATCCAAAAACAATATTTTGGGATCGTGCATTATACCTGCAATAAGATTTATTCTGCGTCTCATGCCACCGGAGTATTTGTCTAATTTCCTATCGGCATGTTTTGTCATATCAAATTTATCCAGCCAGTATTCTATTCGACCTTCTAAATCGGATCCTTTAAGTCCATACATTTTACCAAAAAAGTATAGATTTTCTCTAGCGGTGAGAAGGGAATATAGAGCAATATCTTGAGGTACTACCCCCAACATATTTTTTAAATCAGAAGATTTACTGCCTAATGGAAGTCCATCAACTAGTATTTTACCTGACGAAGGTTTGATAATACCACATAGAATGGAAATTGTTGTCGTTTTACCTGCTCCGTTAGTACCTAATAATCCAAATATTTCATTTCTTTTTATAGAAAAAGAAAGATCTTTGATTGAAGGCTCAATAGCACCCGGAAAGGTTTTTGAGAGGTTTTCAATAACTATTATGTTGTCCTGGTCTTGCATTAAAGACCGAAATACTAAGTATTTTTTAGAATTCGGTTGGCAAAATTAGCAATTTTATCAGAATATCAATAAAATATTTATCAATACTCCTCTCAGAAGCTTTTGATAAAATAATGTAATTGACTAAAAATCAACACACAAGATTTTAGTTGTCCTTTTAAAATTTAATTGATTTTAAATTTGACTACCGTTATACCGTCTCCTCCTCTTTCTCTTACTTCATCACTCAATTTTTCTACTTCCTTATACTTTCTAAGTATACTTCTTACCGTAGTTTTCAATACACCACTTCCTTTTCCATGCAGAATTTTAGCCTCCTCTACTCCAAGCAATAAAGCATCGTCAATCCAAGTAGTTAGTTCCACCATAACCTCTTCTTTCATTTTACCCCTAACGTCCAATTCGAACTTAAAATGAAGCATTCGTTCTTTTGTATCGATTTGATAACCATTCGCACCACTAAAATTTTCTGTGGTTTCTTTTTCATCCTCAGGAGGTTCGGTAAGCGTAACTTTATTTAATTTTACCATTACTTTCATTACTCCTAAAGCAACCTCCACGTTGTTGCCTCTAACAGATAATACCTCTCCGATAGTTTCCTGACCATCGATAGTTACAAAATCACCAGGTTTTAATTCAGCCATAATTTTATTGATAGTCGTTTACAAATTTTTCTTGAAGTTCATTTTCTACTGCTCTTGGAGATCGGTTTATTCTAACCATTTCCATAGCTTCGGTACTGTTAAATCCATTGTACTTTTTTAAATAACAAGCTACTACAGTTCCGGTTCTACCTATACCTCCTACACAATGAATTAAAACCTTTTTATTATCAGTTAGCATTTTATCTAACCATACTAAGGTCTCGTTCATAAGTGCAACTGTCGGTACAGATTGGTCGGTTATTTTAGTATATCGTACTGTTAACCCTGCTTTTTCGTATTCTTTTTTTAATTCAGGTACACCATATTCTTCGTATTCTGTTTCGTTCAAAAGACAAAGTATAGTTTGAATATTTTCTTCCTTAATTGTTTTAATATCTTCCGATAAAATTCTATTCCTATCTTTTCTACCAGGTAAAATTGTCATCCCGATTAAACCGTCACCTTTTACTTTTTTTTCTGTAGAAGATAAATAGTCAATTCTTAATTTTCTTGAGTTAAGTAAAAAACGAGTTACTTTTTCACAACATTTACTTCCCATGTAAAGGGCTAATTTTTTCTGATAGTCGTTACATTCCTCAAAAGACAACGTATGCATGCTGTAGCGAAGCATTGCAATATGATATTGATAAGGGTCTTTATCTAGATTAATCAATTCAGCATAATAGGACCTTAACTGGCGTAACGTTTGAAGTGCTTTGTTAAAAGCAGGGAATTTCAATACTATTCTTTGTTCGGGATCAGGAGGAATAGAAAGATCCGTTACGGAAAGAATCAAATCAATAAGTATCCTAGCATCGGTCCATTCTTCATCTGAATTTATTTTTGTAAAAATAAATAAAAGATCGTTTTCAATTTTAATTAAATCTTTTAGAATATGACCTTGATGTGTATGAAAAAAATCAATCATCCAAACATTTTTCTGAGCATCAATAATAATATTAGCGCCATTTAAATCACCATGTACATAGGCTTTGTAATGATAATTAGTTTGGTATTCATTTAAAGAAGTTAGAGTCTTTTCGTAGAAATGGCAAACGTTAAAAATTGTTGTATCCCCTAACTCAATTCTATCTTCCCTTGCGGTAGTACCTGTAAGTGCTTCAACTTTTTTCCTTACCGAAGAAGCATACTTGTCAGAAAAATCATAATACGTTAGCAAATTCAATTTTTCATACTTCCCTGCCTTGTATAGTCTGCCAAGTTGTTTTAAAAAAACAGTGTCTAATACCTCTGCTATTTTTGTAAAATCATCAGTAGTAGCATATAACTTTTGAAAAGAGGTAACTTGTTCGTCAAGCATCGCTGCATATCTGTATTTAATAGCTCCTCGCTCTGCATCTTCAGCAAAATCAACTATTCGTGGTGCAGTATTACCTAAAATTTCTTCTATTCTTTCAAACGAAGTACGTTCTTTGGAAACCAAATCTCTCTTACCAATTTTTACAACCGTTGGAACCTGCTGATGATCGAGCATATCCCAGGCTTTTGCTTTTAAAACTACATTGCCCGAAAAGCCTCCATCAAGTACTTTGAATTCTGCTTTTTTTGCATCACGAAAAAGATAGTTGATAAGTCTTTTATCTGAATCCATCAACGTATCTTTGTCAAAACTAAAATGCGAAGTATCAATACGACTGTTTAATCGATGCTGTAATTCCGGAATTGTGCCATTTAAAAAATTTGTAAAATCTCCAATAGATTCATATATTTTTACGCCTAAAATATTCTTTAACTGATCTAACGCAATAAAATGCATGCTTGTAGAAGAACTTGCAGTTAAAGCACTACAAACGGCAAGTTCAAATTCGGGATAACGTGAGCTAAGTTCGTAGGCAAGAAACCCTATTTTAGCTTCGGTCCATACTCCCACTAGTCCAACTTTTATTTTTTTTCCCTCATACGGTTTCAATAAGTCAACAAGATTTGTATCTACAAAATCGTTTAATCCCGAAGCATTAATAATTTCTTTTTTACGATTTGGATTTATTTTATCGGAAAAAATAAAATCAGCACCTCTTGTATTTTGAATGCAATGATTACCAAATTGTAGTAAATGTTCTTTTTGTTTTGGGTCTTCCAAATTATGCCAATCGCGAATATGGAAGATGGCTAACTTTTCTTCTGGAACATTATATGCCCATTCCATAAGTGTATTAACGGGTCCTTCATGTATACTCTCTCCTACAAGACGCAACGCTTCTTTGTAGCCAATATGCAGTGAATTTGGAAGAGGATCAAATTTATTAATTGGTTGAACAAAATCGTTTTGCAAACACTGTGTTAATAAGATAGAAGAAGAGTTCATTTTTTTTAATAAAACAATTGAAATAAATAAATAAAATAAAAGCTAACCGATTTGATGGTTAAAGTAAAAAATAATTATCAGTTACGCTACCTTTCTGATAATTTTTATTTCTGCTAATAAAATATTCATAAAAACACTCCCCAAAGACTTATTGGAAAATTCTACTTGTATACTAGATTCATCTTGCGATCGAGGAATATTTTTTACGATGCAATGTTCGTAAGTTTTACCATTTCTACAACTAATATTTACACTATCTCCTTCAATAATTTTTAGAACTTTTATTTTATCGAAAATTATATTCATAACGTAGTTTTTAACCCTATGCTATATACGTTTTTGATTATATAAAAGGTTTCGTTTTTATGTATATTTTAATAAACAATATAACTATACCGGCTTCTATTATACGACTTCTTTAATCAAATGCTCTTCTAACTACTCATTTAAGCTTTTTACCTATGCGCTCTACTTTTTCTAGCCATTCCTTTCGAGCTTCTGTTTTAGAGTCTTTTATACGTCCTATATACGTAACTTTTACAGGTGTTATACCGCAAAATTCTAACGTCGTTTTCTTTAGTTGATTCACACTCGGGCGACCAGAAGCAAACCAATAATACCAACCTGGTTGATCAAGCGTGGTGATAATATGAGCCGTTTTACCCTTTAAAAGCTTATCCCACCAAACCGAATTTTCTCTATATTTAAAAGCAAAACCTGGTAAAAAAAGTCTATCAATAAATCCTTTTGTTATGGCAGGTAAACCTCCCCACCAGACAGGATGTATCCAAACTAAATGATCTGCCCATTTAATTTTTTCCCAAGAAGCAATTAAATCGGGTTCCAACTCAGTTCTCTTCTGATATCCAAACTGCAAATTCGGATTGAAATTTAAATCAGCTACAATAATTTCTTTTATTTCTGCGTCAGTAGTTAGCACTCCTTTTTTATATGCTTCAGATAATGCAGTACAAAAACTTTCTTTATTAGGATGTCCGTTTATTAGTAGTATTTTTTTCATTTTAATAAGATTAGAATTCAAAGCTAAGTCAAGTAAAAGAAAAATAAGAAGTACAAGGCTTGAGATGCTGAATTAATTAGGTGAATGGAGGAATAGAGGTAATGAATCGTTTTATCACATTCGAAGTTATGGCAACCTATAAAATAAATAAGGGAAGAAGGCTAAAAGCTTTCTTCCCTTATACACTCCTATAAAAATTAGTTATTTACCTTTTCAACATTTATAGACAACCAATCCTCTATACTTTTAATGTTTTTAATATAACTTTCCATATTATCACAATAACCAATATAGATCAAGTAATCATAATAGGTACCTTTAGGATGTTTTACTTTCCATGGGAGATAATACCTATTTTGCCATCTTTTCAAATATTTGATCGACTCAGAGGTATCTGAAAATTTCAAAAAATCTTTATTGGTACGGAAACCAAACAAATTGTTATATTTCAGAGCACAACTTTTACATTGCATCCACCCAGTTTCATAAATGGCGATTGCAAGAACAGTTTTAGGATACTCGATATTATGACTCATAAGAGAGTCATATAAACTTGAGGCTTTTTTGATTCTAGTTCCTTGTGCACTCAAGTCATTGTAAACTACTACAACTAATAACATAATTGCAGCTATTAAAAGAAAGCATTTTTTTAATTTTAGCATTATTTAATTTGATGGTATTCTCGAAAGGTACGGCAAAATAATAGGCTAACCCTCCTCTTGTAGATTCCATAACTCCTAGCAGATGTAGTAAATTTTAAGATACTGTCCTTGTTGTGGGTCGAATTATTACTTTTATAAACAATACAGTACATCAAAAAGTAGTTTTTAAAAACACTATTACCCCTTCAATTAAAGTTATTTTAAAAAAAAACAATTCCTACGCACTAGTTGATGGATTATTTTTTTAAAAATAGTACGCTAAAGATTAATGAGCTGTTAAAGAGAAAAAAAACATCACGTAAAATCTATAAATAGAAGGCATGTAGTTAATAATTAAACTCTATTATATACTTTTATGTACTATTTTTATAATCTGACTAAGTATAGCAACCTTTTAAAATCTATTACTTAACAATGAATAGAAAAACACCTTAAAAGCAAAAGATTTTGACTAATTCATATTTTCCAGCAATTTATTAGTGACAAAACTTCAACTACATAGTTTTTAAATTAAAGAAAGGATTTATATATTCGAAAATATCTACAATGCTGCACCTTTTTAACTTACACGCATGAATAAACTAATTATCAGCTTCCTATTTATTCTACTACACTCCTTTTTGGTTGCACAAAATCTTGTAATGAACCCAAGTTTTGAAGAAAACAGTCATTGCATCACAGAAGACGATGTAAATAAGTATACTAATATTCCATCCTTATTTTTATCACAATGTGAGAACTGGGCTAGCTTTTCAAACGAAGGCACTGCTGATCTTTTTCAGCCTTGTAATGCATGGAGATTTCAATCTTCTACCCAACAAGCTAAAGCGCGAACAGGAGTTTCTTATTCTGGTCTATATGCATACGATCGCATTTGCTGCGAAAATGAATATAGAGAATACCTTGTTGGAAAATTGAAATCAGGTTTAGAACGTGGTAAAAATTACGAAGTGAGTTTTTGGGTATTGCTCTACCAAAAATCTATTTATGCCACTTCCTCCTTAGGTATCTATTTTTCGCAAGATACCGTTTATAGACTAGATAATTTTTCTGGAGTAGCTCCTTTTCAACCACAGCTACAAAACCCAAAAGGAAAATTCCTCAGCAATAAAGAACAATGGACCGAAATACATTTTACCTATAAAGCCCAAGGTGGTGAAAGATTTTTAATGATAGGTAATTTTTTTAACGATGCACTTACCGATACTTTAAATTTGCATAACACCGAAAAACGGGGCAAAGATTCTTATTATCAAATAGACGATGTCTGTGTATCTATTCAGAACTGTCCTACAGAACTTACATTACATAAATATGATTTTCGAGCCATGGTTTACGAGGAGACTACGAATAAAACTCTAACTGGGCTATCTACTGAAATGTCTGTTGTCGACAAATCTGAACTACGACAAAATTCAAAAACAGAAAACGATTCAAAAGTACGTTTCAGTTTACCTGAAAATGATTACTTATGTTTTATAGCAGCCCCCTGTTACTTACCTAAACTAATTTTTTATTATGTACCCCTAGTGAAAGACGGTAAAAAAATGCAAGATCAACTTCAATATATTGCCCTGACTAAAATGGAAAAAGGTGGTAAAATTTTAGTTGAAAGTGATATCAGTTATCCAATACAAGAAATGATCACCAAAAAGAGCGATAGGCTTTCTCACTTATTTTCAAAATTAGACAAACTTGCTGAATATCTTAAAAACAATCCTTCTATTAAAATATGTTTAAATGCAGGAGTAAATTTTAATGACTATTATACAGATGAAAAAAAAGTAGATGCTAGAAAAAAATATAGTGCCAATCTAGAATTCATTAAAAAATACTGGTTAGATAAAGGAGTGAAAAATGATCAAGTTACAAGTAAAGTAATTGAATTAACCAAAGATAACCCTTCTATAAGCGGATATGTAGACCGAATATATGTTGGGCATTTTACAAGCAGATATGAATTAGAAATAATTGAGCATAATTGTAAATCCGAAAACGAAGAACTTAGTTTTTTTCATAAAAATGAGAAAGGTGCAGTATACATTTTAGATAAAGTTTTTTTTACACCCGACAGCCCTGAGTTAGAGCAACGGTCTTTTGAAGAATTAGATCGATTGTCAGTATTTCTAAAACAACATCAAAACATTAAAATAAGAATAAATGGCCATACAGATATTGGTAAAGCTCATGGTTCGGATGATTTTTTACAAAAACTATCTGATAATAGAGCAAAGGCAGTAGCTGATTATCTAATCTCAAAAGGCGCAGATAAAAACACGATTTCCTATCAAGGTTTCGCCAACCGAAAGCCTATTGCCGATAATACTACCGAAGTTGGAAAAGCTCAAAATAGAAGAGTTGAAGTCGAAATCTTAGAATATTAAATCAAAATAAATTAGTTAATATAAAAAAAACAAATAATTTAATCCACTGCTCTTCATACTACCATCGGTAACTCTTATTCAACTTTTTAAAGAACAAAAACCGACTACTTGTCTAAAATTATTCAAAAAGTTGCAACCAATTATATTCTACTGATCCATTGTTTATTCAACCAATAGATTTTATTCTTATTTACTACCGCTTTTAAATTATGATTTTTGCATTTGTTGTTGAATCGTGATGACGATAAACTCTGCAGGCCTAACGACAGCAAGTTTAATAGATATATTCATGACACCATCTAAAATATCAGTAGGCGTCATCGTAACACCCAAACCAACGTCTACAGAAAAGGCATCTTCTGGAGAAGCTCCAGCCAATGATCCTCTTTTCCATTGATCGGTAAGGAAGTTAATTATCATTGCTTTTATTGTAACCCAAGTATTTGAGATGTTTGGCTCAAATACATAAGCTTCCGAAGCAATTTTAAGAGATTGCTCAATCATGATGATGGTACGTCTAACACTCAAGTATCTCCAGTCTTGGCTATTTCCATCTAACGTACGAGCACCCCAAACTAAAACACCTTTACCAGGAAAACTACGTATTGCGTTTACTGCTTTACCATCCAATGGTAAGTTAAGATCTTCTTGAGTAAGGTTAGTAATGTTCACAGAGGGTTTAATAACCTGACCCATCGAAACGTTTGCAGGTGATTTAGCAACACCTACAGTATGGTCTACCATTGATATAACACCTGCTATTCCACCACTAGGAGGAAGTCGGTTCAATTGATTTCGCAAGTCACTTATGATAGATCTATACAAAGGTACTTTAGCTAATAAGGTTTGGTGTAAAGAAACATCAGGTGTAGCAAGTTTAGCAATTTCAGCATTAAGAATCACTAGTTTTGGATCATCTACAATTGCTCCAGTATTATCAAGTATTCTAGGGAACATTAATACTGCTTCTACTTCTAAGAGTGCTTTAAGTGCAACACTGGGATCAACAAAATTAGAAAGATTAATTTCACTATCGGAAACAACTGTTGTTTCAACCCAAGGATAATAAGCAGCCCCCCATTGAAGATTGTTGTTACCAATACCTTCTCTAAAAGCCTTGATTATTTCTTTAGGTTCTTTGTAGCCATCATAAATATCTAACAAGGCAATTCTGTTTCTCATATCCACGCCACAATGCATTAACATTGCTTTCTGCATATCATAACATTCTGCTGCAGTTTCTATTAATACTGCATCAGGAATAACCAATATGGTTGGTTCTAACTCTTTTAACAATGTTTTAATACCACCTATTTCATCAGGATTCAATACCGCTAATTTTACACCATCCGTATAATTATACTTTCCTATAGAAACTATGTAACAAGTAGATCCACCGTTTGCAAAAAACAAACGTAATGAATAGTAGAGATAAAACATCGTTTTAGCAACTGGACTAAGCGTATACTTAGCATCGGAATCAGTTTTAATCTCAAATTTAACTTGTGGTGCTGCTCCAAAATATTGGTGGTACTCAGCTAGAGAAGTAATCCGTGTAGGTTTACTTAGAAGTGTTTTATTTCCATCGAAATGTGTTTCTGTATAGCCAATAAAGGCTGGAACTGCGGTTGCACTAGCAACAGCAGAACTTGGAAAAGCACTTTTCTCTTCAATATAAACACCTGGTGTAGCGTATACTTGTGACATAATTATTAAAAATATAAATAGTATAAATAAAGATATCTAAATGTATAAATAAATTTTCAGTTGAACATACAAACCATGGTAATCCTAAATTTCTCTATTTTTTTCGCCACCAGCGATCTGTTAGTGCAGAATGTTTCACTGTTAGAGTATGCCAAATCGAAAACACATTCTTTGTTGAATTATTTTCAAAATAATCCCAATCTTCCTTAAATTGCTTTTTATCCCAAAGATATTTATGTCCCCATTTGTTTTTTTTATCAAGCGACCCTAATTTTTTTTCTAATTCTTTATGACGATTAAAGGTATTTTCAAATGACAAGTATTTATAATGAAGATTTAATAATATATCTTTTTTAGGATAGATTACCTCTCCCACAGGATTTGAAGAGTGCCTCCCTAAGGCATTATTTGTTTCTATGATTTTATTTGGATTGAAAATACAAAGTTTATTCATATTTACCCAAGGGCAACCACGCTTTACTAATTCCAGTAAACTTTTTTTTTCTAAAGGTAATGTTTGAGAAATCATTTGGTAGCCTAATGCGGGTAGCATAGTGATACCACTTTGCGTACATTCATATAGATAATTGTTTAACTCAGGAGTAAAACAAAATTCATCTATATCTACCAATATCACCCAATCGGCAATACCACGACTCTCTTTCCAAGAATTATTACTTATTTCATTTTCTGACAATATAAATGAATCTACTTTCAAACGAGGTAATTTTCGCACCTCTACCTTTGGGTGTTTTTTCAGTATATCCAACGTACTATCAGTTGAACCATCGTCAAAAATAACATAACGATCTACAATGGTATCATAATGCCTAAAAAAATAGTTAAGCATATATTCTTCATTATAACAAGTAGTGTAGAGATGAATAATTTGTTTTTTATTTTTCCCCAATAACATTGAGTAGTTGTTTTTATGTTGAGCTTTACTTTTAAAAAATCTAATTTAAAGAAATTTATCGCCTTAAAACATTTTATAATGAAAGTAATCTTTAGTGAAGATTAATATTTCTTAAATGGTATATCGTAAGTTTACAAATGAAAAAACAAGTAGCTCAATCGAATTCTATACACCTGTATTTTAAATATTTATAACTTCGGCTTTGTCAATTTCAAAAGTACTAGTTCGTCTTATAACGATAATTATCTATCAGAATTCTACTTTAAAAAGTGTGAATAATGTAAATATCTTACACTATTCTGAAACATCCTTAAAAAATTTTGATCTATATTTGTCTAAAATAAAATTTATTAAATTAGAAAATAGAAATAAAATTAATAACTTTTTATATACTTTAACACCTTCATCATGAACATTAAAAGAATCTTTGGATCAGTACTTACCGTTTTGGGAATATGCATACTCATATATGGAGCTATCGTATTCGTTAACTCAAGTTCATTACCTGGTCATACTGTGAAAGCACTGCTTACTTATGGCATACTTGGAATGATATTTTTTATATCCGGTATTAGTCTTGTGAGATTAACAAAAGATGAGTCTTAATAGTATATCAAATGTCCGATATGATTACTCAAAAAAAGTTTTCAGAAATTAATATAAAAAAACGTCCTTAACAATTGGACGTTTTTTTATTTCTAGTTTGTTTTTTTATAATGTATAAGAATTTTCTCCCCTCCTACTAACAATTCAAAATTACCATATTCTGTTATCCATTTCATATCTACACCTACAAAAGCCAAATCATCTTTACTAATTTCAAATTCTACCGTTTTAGTTTGTCCAGGAGTTAAATATACTTGGCTAAATTTACGAAGTCTTTTCACGGATGGTGTTACAGAAGCATATAAGTCTCTAGAATAAAGTTCCACAGTATGTTTGCCAAAAACTAATCCAGAATTTCTCACCTCTACAACTACTTTAATTACACCATTTTCTGTCAACTTATCGGTAGATACTTTAATAGGACTATAGTTGAATGAAGTGTAACTCATACCATGCCCAAACGCCCACTGAGGATTAAAATCATAAGTAAAACTATAGTCAGGTTCTACCTTTTCCACTGCTTCGTCCAGCCATTTATGGTCGTATGTAATCAACTCTCCTGAATATCTTGGATAAGTAAACGGTAGTTTACCACAAGGATTAAAATCACCAAATAAAATATCCGCAATAGCATTTGCACCTTGAGAACCTGGCCAATAGGCCATCAATATACTTTTAGCTAAGGGCTCAAGCTCCCTTATTATTCTTGGTCTTCCTTCTACAAGAATATAAATAAGAGGAACTTCTGGATATAAAATTTTAATTTTCTTAACGGCTTCCTGTTCTGCTTCTGGCAAATCTAGATTTTTAATATTGCCAGGTGTTTCTGCGTAGGCTTCTTCACCTATGCAAATTAAAATATAATCAGGTTTTTCATTTTGTGTTGCATTAAAATTTAATAAGTCCTTTTTTAAAATAATATTCTTTTCGCCAATTTTTCTTTTTATGGCTTCAGCGATCGTTAATTCTTCTTTTGAGAAATACTGTGTTTTTTGTCCTTGCCACGAATACGACCAAGCACCGTTTAACGCAGTTAGCGATTGGCTCTGAGAACCCACAAGCATTATTTTTTTATCTTTAGAAAGAGGTAACGTGTTGTTTTCATTTTTTAAAAGTGTTATAGATTCTCTTGCAGCTTCTAAGGCTATATTTTTATATTCGGGTAAACCGAAATTTTTCAATGCTTCTTTCTCTACATAAGGTCTTTCGAATAAACCTAAATCATATTTCAATTCAAGAACTCTTCTCACAGAAGCATTTATTCGCTCTTCTTTTATTCTTCCTTCTTTCACTAATGCGATAAGATCGTCATAAAAAGTATAATCAAACGGTACTATACACAAATCAATACCTGCAGTAACAGAAAGATATACCGCTTCTTTATTATTTTCACACACACGATGACGCTCGTAAAGCTTTTTTATATCTTCCCAATCAGAAATAACAACACCTTTAAATTTTAATTCATTTCTTAAAACATCTGTTAAGAGAAATTTACTAGCGTGAACGGGAGTACCATTCACTTCAGCCGAATTAATCATCACAGTGTGTGCACCTGCATCTACTGCTGCTTGAAAGGAAGGCAAAAAATATTCTCTTAGATGTATTTCAGGAATACTTGCTGATGCTCTGTCTTTTCCACTCGAAGGAACTGAATATCCTACAAAATGTTTCATACAAGACGCAACACTCGTTAAGTCATTTAAACTTTTCCCTTCATACCCTTTTATTGAAGCCACTCCCATAATTTTTGTCAAATAAACATCTTCGCCAAACGTCTCTGGAA
>JANOTP010000168.1:0-2654 GCA_031416415.1 Cytophagales bacterium
CTCTATTGGTAATAGCTTGATTGCTAAAATCGTAAAAGTAAATTTTCCTTACAGACTCAGCTTGGTTCAAAAGTATATTAGAAAAATTCGTAAACGCATTACTTTCTTTATAATTACTTAAAAATTCGATATTAATAAGTGAATCAATACTACCATTGATTGCGGCTGGACAATACAATTTGTTAGATTTCAATTTTTCATCTAATCTTAAGATTATTCCTTGGTTTGGCATCATGTTAACATGTGATAATGTATCATAGACAAACATTGAATCGGAATTAATAAAAGAACTAGAGAATACAATCTCCCCTCCCTTTAATTTCGAATACTGATTTCCAGTTTTAGTAATGTGCAAAAAAGTACAACTCTGAAAAAATAATACACATAAAAGAAACCTCAAAAATTCTGATTTAACATTTAACATCATAGCTTGCTGATTGTACTCAATTTAAATAAAATTCATTTTCAAAGTTTGCATACTACTATTTGGAAATTAGAACTGACATTATTGAGCGATATCTACCCAACAAAATTCAGATAATAAATATCATATAAAGACTTCAAAACAGACAAAATAAAAATGACTTTCAAAATCGTTTTTTTAGGTTTAGTAAATGTATTACCAGAAACACCAAAAATCTTATATAAATCAAAGAGGGCACCAAGCATCCCTAACTTAATTATCAGTAAAACAATTTCAAATAAATTCCTTAAAAGCATACTCTCAATCTTTAAAAATTATTTTCTCACATAATCTACAAACACATAATCGCATTCGTTTTTTTCATCGGCTTTGCATTCCTGACGAGCAGTTTCTTTCCAAATAGATTTATCAAGCTCCGGAAAAAATGTATCACCTTCTGGCTTTAAAGCTACTTCAGTGTAATATATCTTGGTCGCTAGCCCTAAAGAAAGTGTATAAATCTGTCCACCGCCAATAATACAAGCTTCTGTATCGCCAGCATCTTGGGCAATTTTAATGGCAGCCTCTAATGAATTAACCACAATAGCACCTTCAATTTTCAATGATGGATTTGTTGAGATGACAACAGAAATTCTGCCAGGCAAGGGCTTACCAATTGAATCAAAAGTCTTGCGGCCCATAATCATGTGATGCCCCATGGTGATTTCTTTGAAACGCTTCAAATCAGCTGAAAGCTTCCAAAGTAAAGTATTGTCTTTACCAATTACACCATTTTCGGCAACTGCTACAACTATTGATATATTCATCTTTTATATTTTATAGAAAGGTAAATTGTATTTTAACACATAGATTCTGTGTTGACTTCAAAGGAAATCTATATTTTTTTATAAATTTGTAATCTAAGACGGCCCAGAGCCAGTCTGTTTAGAGTGTTTCTGTTTTATCAGAGCACTCTAATTTCTTTATACCCTTATAATCTTTATCATAAGTCATTTTATTTTTATAAAGTACATAAATTAATTCTAATAGTTTTCTTTGTATAGCGACTAGAGCTTTCATTTTTACTCCATGTTTTTCGATTATCCTAGCATACATATTCCGAAAATTTTCATCCCATTTCACAGCTACTAATGCTGGTAAATGCATTGCTTTTCTTAAGTTTCTGTTGCCTTTCTTTGATATTTTAGCCTTTCCTTTAATTGATGTACCAGAAAGCTTCTCTTTAATATCTAATCCAGCATAGCTCGCCAATTGCTTTTTGTTTCGAATTAATTCAAAACCATTTGTTTCTGCTAGGACTATTACTGCTGTAAGTGAACCAATGCCAGGAATGGTACATATGATATCTATTTCTTTTTTTAAGTTTAGATCTTGATTAATACATGTTTCAATATCCTTCTTAATCTCATTTTCCTGTTGTGTTAAGAAAGATATTCTTGCGATTAGGCGACTTAAACTATTTTCATGTGGCTCAGCTTCTGATGATTCTGCATGTAATTGATTTTTTACAGTAACTCTCTCGCAAACAATTTGATCTCGTTCTCTGGTAAGCTGTTGTAGTTTTTTATAGATACTTTGAGGGCGTTGCCAAATATCTAATTTTCTTTCTAGACCAAATTGAGCAATAGCTTCTGAACAAGTCTTGTCTGTAATCGTTTTGGTGTCCAGAGTACGCATATAATTGCTTATTTTATTGGGCAAAACAATACTTACTTCATAATGGTTGTCATTTAGATAATAAGCAAATTTTTGATGATAAACACCTGTTGCCTCCATCACAAAACGAACCTGAATATCAGTATCTGTTAATTTTTTAACCCAATCTAAAAGAGCGACAAATCCTATTTCTTTATTTTTAAAAACCTTGTAAGCATATAACTCTATTGAAAAATCGTTATGCATTTTACCCAATGTAACAACTAATTCATTTTGAGCAACATCGATACCTAATACTTGCTTTATTACCTTCATGACTTTTTGATATAAAATGATGATAAAGTAAAAATCTCCCTTCGTCTTTTCTCCTAATTGGATATTCTGGATATTATGCTTGCATAACTCCTTACATTCTGTTCAGACTCTAAAAGATAAAGAAGAATGAGGCAATATCTATGTGTGAATATACTACAATGAGCTACTTGGGACATTAGTCTGCTCTCAATCTTCTTTACTCTATCCTACAAATTTATCGACATTACAATCATAAATTATAACTTTGTAAACATAGGAG
>JANOTP010000169.1:0-5138 GCA_031416415.1 Cytophagales bacterium
GCAATTATGATTCTGCTTCTTTAATAGATGGATGGGATGTAACCTCCTTTAAAGTATCCACTGGCACTTCACACTATCCCACAGCTTTTGGTGATCCTTCCTATACAAAACAAGAATCTTTTTACAGTCATTTTGATATTAATATGGTTTTAGAAAGAAACGCTTGGGGATTATTCTTTAAATTATTCGCGGGTATGTATATAGCTTTTTTCATTTCCTCGGTTAGTTTCCTAATCGACCCACTGCGAGTAGAACCTAGATTTGGCCTTCCAGTAGCGGGGCTTCTAGCTGCAGTAGGAAATAAGTACATAATAGATTCTTCACTCCCTGAAACCTCAGAATTTACACTCGTAGATTCATTACATACAACGTCTTTTTTATTTATCTTCTTTACCGTTACATTTTCTGCTTTATCCTTGATATGGCTGAATGAAAATCAACATGAAAAAGCGTTGAAATTGAACAAAGTTGGCGGAAATATTATAGTGGGAATTTACTTATTGCTAAATTTAATGTTTATTATTTTTGCAATATTTTAAACTGCTTTTATTCCTTAACATCTAATTTAATTCGATCTTCCCTGTTCGCAAGATCCCAAGCAGTATAAAAAACCAGCTTCGTTATCTTGGTTAGCTTGTCAAAATTTATCTTATCTACTGAGTCTGTAGGTTTATGATAATCGGCGTGTACACCATTAAAATAAAAAATAACAGGAATATTATTTTTAGCAAAGTTATAATGATCTGATCTAAAATAAAATCGATTCGGATCATCAAATGAATTGTAACGATAATCTAATTTGATATTGACTGATTGTTGATTAGCCGTTTCACTAATAGAATGTAATTCTGTTGAAAGTCTATTAGAGCCAATAATATAGACGTAATTAGGATCTTCAAGATGAGCAGAATCCAAACGACCAATCATATCAATATTTAAATCAGCAACGGTTTTTGACAAAGGAAAAACAGGTTTATCGGTATAATATTCTGATCCCATCAATCCTTTTTCTTCTGCTGTTACAGGCATAATAAGAATACTCCTTCTAGGTCTGAAACCTTCTCTAGCTGCCATTGAAAAAGCTTCCGCAAGTTCTATCAATGCAGTAGTCCCAGAGCCATCGTCGTCTGCACCAAAATATATTTTATCTCCTTCTTTACCTATGTGATCATAGTGAGCTGTAAGTACTACGATTTCATCTTTTTTATCCGTCCCTTCAATAAGTCCTAATACATTTTCAGTACTTATTTTAGTTTTTTCAACTTCTACTTTGAGTGTAAAAACTAACGGTTTACTATTTTCTTTATACGCTTTTCCTGAAACAATAACTTTAGATCGATCGTCCCTTAACTTAATCAACTCGTCAGAAGTTTTTCCAAACATTTGTGCAGCTGTACTAACAGAAACAAATATAGCACTACTGCTGCGTTGTTTGTGTGTAAACCCTAAGGTAGGTTGAGCGAGGTGTGTTTTAAGTTGATTAAGTCGATTTTTAAAATCATTGTCAACATTTCCAACTATTACAATAACATTTTTCGCTCCTAATTCTTTTGCTGTACTAGCTTTTTTCCTCCAGTCATTTGCCCATACGGATGTAAATTTTGTTTTTGTAACAGCTGAAATACTATCTTTAAAAGGCTCTCCCGAAAATAAGACTACTGTTTTACCTTTTATGTTCGTATGAAATTTACCATTCGTAAATTTATAATCAGAATACGTGGGAGCATCGATTCCAAAACCAACAAATACTAGTTCAGATTTCTCTTCTACAGGAATATCAAAGTCTCCAGTTAGAAAAAAATCTACTAGAAATTTTTTCTTGGCAGTATCGATTGATATCGAAACATCTTTCCAAGCTCTTTTTTCAAGATCAAACTTTTGATAATAGGAATAATTGTCTCCTTCTTTTATAACAGGTTTTAAACCAAAACTTTTAAACTGATCCGCTAGATAAGCAGCTGCCATCTTTTGTCCTCGTTCTCCTGTCTCTCTACCTTCCATCCAATCTGCAGCAAGTATAGTTAGATGGCGAGAAGCATCTTGAGCAGTAATAGATGCAGCATACCTTTCTATTACCTTTTGGTCTTGGGCATTTATAGTTTGAGTATAAATTAAAGCTACTAAAAATGAGATCAGATATTTTGTATACATTTTAATTATCACTAGTTTATTTCTTTCCTTTTTTTTCATAATTCTCAAGAAACTCTTCTATCTGCTCAACACCAATTCTCTTAGCGATTATTTTTTTATCTTTATCTACTATATATATTACAGGAGTACTATAAACATCAAATGTTTTATTAAAATCAGTATGATTAAACTGATCTCTAACATTAAACCAACCTGCACCAAATAATTTTTTCTCTCTTAAAAATTTTGTCCAACTTTTATTATCACGTTCTATAGTAGCAGCGTACACAGCTACATTTTTCGCTCTCAGCTTTTCAGTATGGATAGTAAATAATTTTGGAATCTCTTTTTGACAATGACCACAATCTGCATCCCAAAAAACAACAATAGTATACTTAGCATTTACTTGGTGTAGTGGTACATACTTGCCAGTAGTATCTGCACAGTATGTATCTGGAATTTTTAACCCTAATCTTAGTGGACGAAGGATATTCGCACGATCACGTATCTTTCTTTCTACAGCAGTATCTATCCAAAAACATCTTCCTTTTAAATAATACGTATCGGCCATATGCACAAATACAGCATCCATACCCATCATATTAGACGTTTCATAATTATTTGTAATTGTAGAAACGCAATACTTAAATATTTCTTTGTTAGCTTCTGCTTTTTTAATTAAAAAATCAGCTGACTTAATTATAGAATCGGGAATTTGAACCGTCATTTCTTTCATAAACTTATCTATTCTCGGAATAAAAATAGGAGTTCGCATCATTCGTTCATCCGAAAAATCATAATTATCAAAATAATGATTTTTATAATAATGATATGCCTTTAATGAATCAACTTTTCCTTCTGGTGTTTTAAAATCTGGCACCTCTGGTTCATCCGCTGCTCTTAATAATTTAGTAGTTAAAGTAGTTGGGTACTGCTTAAACATCGTAGCCTTATACTCTTTTATGAAATTCTGAAGCGCTACAAGTTTTTCTTTATATATGGTAATGGAATCTTTGTTTTTAGAACTTTTCTGTTTTTCAACTAATAGTTGTGCTTCTTTTGATTTATCAATCATTACTTTCTGAAAATTATAAAAAATCTCATTCTCAAGACTTCCCTTAGTTTTCATATTATAAATATAATTGCTTGTATCTGTATCTATTTTTAAATCTTGTTCCGCTCCTATAATTAATTCAAAATACGTACCTGGAACAATCACCAAGTAAACTCCTTCTTTTAACAATTTCTTTTTTGAAAAAACAATATTTCCAGCTCCATCTGCCTTAGCTGTATCAACTGGAGTATATTGTTTCTGTCCGAAATAATGTCCTAAATAACAGGTGGAATCTTTTAAACCGTTTACTTTTACTTTTATGGAATAAGAAAATCCATTTAAAACTGAAAAGCAAAATACAAATACAACCAAACAGGATAATTTTAACTTAATCATATTCAAATAGTTATAATGACAAAATAGATATTTAATTAAATCTAATACTTTTTACTGGTCTAATATACGATATCAAGACAACTGGCAAAAACAACACCAGACTTATCACCAGAAATGTTAGCAAATTTAATGCAAAAATTTCATTCCAATCCATAGAGATAGGAACAAAATCCATGTAGTAGGTTTCAGGGTTGAGAGGAAAGAGATGGAAATAATATTGAATATAACAAGCGCCTAATCCAAATAAATTTCCATAGAATAGTCCTTTCGTAATAATAATCAAACCGTTGTAGAGAAATATATTCCTTACCTGAGCATCACTAGCACCAAAAGCTTTCAATAAACCTATCATTGATGTTCGTTCCATTATCATAATAAAAATACTCGAAACTATATTAAACATTACTACCAATAATATAATGATTAAAAAAAGAAACACATTTCGATCTAATAATTCAAGCCAATCAAATATCTGAGGGTATTTTTCTGTAATTCTGTCAGCTTGCATAAAATAATCTGATTTATCAGAAATTTCATAGTATGCATTTTCCATGTTCTCAAAATCTTTAATAAAAATCTCATACCCTCCCACTAAAGTATCTCCCAAATTATTCAATTGCCTAATCAATCTAATGTCTCCAAAAATTATTTGTTCATCAAACTCTTCTAGCCCTGTTTCATATATCCCCTTTATAACCAATTTCCTAAAACGAGGTGGATTTTGAACAAAGTACATCAATACGGAGTCACCTACTTTCAATTTAAGATTATTGGAAATTCGTTTGCTCACAATTATTTCACGGGAAGGGAGACTATCGTCTTGGTTAAAAAATGTTCCTTCTTTTAAATTCCCTTCTAGCTTTGTTCTATCGTAATCCTTGCCAATGCCCTTCATAATAACACCCATTACTTCTTCTTTGGTTTGGAGAAGGCCAGCTTTATGAAAATAGGATTGTATATGCTCTACGTGCTCAAGCTTTTTCCAATTTCGATACAAATCGGTATTTATTGAGAAAGGATTTTCTTCAAATGACTCTTTGTTATCTGCCATTGTGATCTGGATATGACCACCTAAGCTAAAAATCTTATTCTGAATTTCTTTTTTAAACCCGTTTAAAACTGCAAACGATACTATAATCACTCCAATGCCCAATGCAACAGTGATCACCGCTATATTGGAAACAGTAGCTGAAAAAGATCCGCGATCTCCTTTTCGTATTCTTTTTGATATAAAGAGGTATAGATTCAAAAATGGTTATATTTTTGTGCTGTGAAGTTACTAAAAATGAAACAAAAAACACTTTTACTTATATTGATCTTACTATTTCTTATACCCTTTTGGGTAAAAGCACAGAAAAGAATAGTTATGGGAGCTGAACAATTTGAGCTTTATCTCCCTTTATTGAAAAATAAAAATATTGCCTTAATGGTAAATCCCTCTTCAGTGATAGGGAATACGCACCTCGCAGATACTCTATTATCGTTAGGCATTACTATCAAAAAAATATTTTCTCCTGAACATGGCTTTCGAGGCACTGCAGATGCTGGCCCAGCACGA
>JANOTP010000170.1:0-18405 GCA_031416415.1 Cytophagales bacterium
CACATTCAAGGGAGCTGTATTTGTATTTACAAATTGAATTCCATGACGATCGTTTGCAGGTGTACAATTAAAGCCATTGCTACAAACAACATTTCCTGCACCAGCGACCAAGCCACCGATAAGAACGTTCCCATTATTTCCATTCAAACTAATACCTGTATTTCCATTGCCTGCTGCGGTGAGCCCAGTAGCGTCTACTCCAACATAGTTTCCTTGGATTGTAATTCCAGTAACATTTTCCACCATCACTCCTCCTCCATCCACAGAACTACAACCATAGGCAGTACCTCTCCCATTTCTAGAAATAATATTTCGATCTGAAGTATTCGTTCCTCCAATAATCAACGATGTACTCGCTGAGGGATGTATATATAAACCTGTTTTAGAATTGCCAAAAGTAGTACCCAAACCATTTTTATTCATTCCTATAACATTTCCTTTAAATACAAGATTATTTTTTGCGCCGCCTCGAATTTCAATACCGATACCTGTAGAAGAGGCTACCACATTATTAATAAATACCATATTGGGAGCACTACCACCTGAATTCACTAAGATTCCCACCTGATTACCGTCAGTCCCAACCCCTTTAGATATAAGACCTGTAGCATCTGTTCCAATATAATTTCCAACAAGTGAATCCTGACCACCACCATCGTAATAAATACCCGAACCTCTATTGGGTGTTACAATTACGTTGTAAAAAAACTTTGTATACTCTACTCCATTTCCATTTATATTAATACCGTGGTGATTATTTCCTGTACCATTTAAAATTAGTGTATTACCATCTGCAGCTAAACCAATATAATTTTGCCCTATTTGTGTACTATCTGAATTAGAACCTTCCACAAATATTCCTTCCTGACCATTTCCAGAAATAATATTCCCCTCTCCCACATTTCGTCCTCCTATCTCATTATAATGGCAACCGTCCTTAATCCTCACGCCGTTGGTGGTATTACCAATTGCAATAGTCCCCGCCAAATCCGTTCCGATTCTATTGTTGTATATTTTATTTCTTCTAGCAACACCACTTTCAATCAATACACCATAATTAGCTTTGGATAATACATTTCTTCTTCCCACACCTGTACCTCCTATCAAATTATAGTCGGATTGTTTTAGATACACCGCCGCATTTTGGATAGAACTTAATCCTGCAGAGCCCGCCAGATTGGTGCCTACATATAAACCGTATACAGTATTGAATTTAGAATTAGTTTCAAAACGAAGAGCATCTTGCTTGTTGGTGATCCAAATTTTATATTCAGGATTTATAGAAAGATCACCCCCTATTGAATTATTGTTTGAATTGTTCAAATAAATTCCTGCACCGCCGTTACTGCCTGACACGACCTGAGCTAAGTCTACTCCTATCCAACATCCTCTTATAAAACAATTATTGCTGTTGTTAAGATAAATACTTCCATTGTTAGCAAAGTCTACAAAATCTATTCCCTGAATAACACTACCATGACAAGTATTCAAATTAAAACACTCTCCATATCCTGGACCGTCAATAGCTACTATTGGGTTGGAAATCCAACCAGGAGCAGAAAATCCATTAATCGTTACACCACCTATTACATTATTGAGCGTTGGATATAACGCTCCAATCACAATGGTTCCTGCCACATTAAAATTAATAGTATGAGGTCCTGTAGCGGCATTAGCAGAAACCTGATTCATACACCAAAGCAAATCTCCCTGATTGGCGGCAGTCATTGTATTATTATTCAATAAATTTGCAACGGTATAAATAGTTGCTTTTGATGAACTATTCATCAAAACAAACAATCCAATTACAAGTACTATTTTTTTGACCATGATCGTGTCTTATTATTTTAATTTTAGGAATTTATTACTTTATTTCTATTATTGTAACCAGCACGATAGGAAAAATTATTACTTAAAAATTGATTTTTTATGTTATAATAATTGTTTTTACAATAAATTAATATAATATAGTACAATATAATTATATATTATATTTATTATTTCATATATTAAGATATAAGTATAATTTAAAAGATCTTTAAATTATTATATTTTAGGAGATAAAAATCAAGTGGATTAATTAAATATTTACGATTCATTACTTCTTCCTATAATTTCCACAACACAAAAAAACATATCCAAATGGGCTAAAATTTGGCTACTTTTACAGTCTTTAATTTCAATTTATAATGAGCGAATATAATTTCAAAGAAACTGAAAACAAGTGGCAGAAAATCTGGAAAGACAATCAAACTTTCAAAGCCGATAACAACAGTACTAAACCAAAATATTATGCATTGGATATGTTTCCCTATCCTTCTGGTGCAGGACTCCATGTTGGCCATCCGCTTGGCTACATTGCCTCAGATATTATAGCACGATACAAAAGAATTAAAGGATACAACGTATTACATCCAATGGGATTTGATTCTTTTGGACTTCCTGCAGAGCAATATGCTGTGCAAACAGGACAACACCCTGCTATCACCACTGAACAAAATATAACTCGTTACATACAACAATTAGAAAAAATAGGTTTCTCTTACGATTGGAGTCGTGAAGTATGGACGAGTAAACCTGATTACTATCATTGGACGCAATGGATCTTTATTCAACTTTTTCACGGTTGGTACAATAAAGAAACCAATAAGGCGGATACCATTCACAACCTTATCAAACTATTTGAAGTCTCTGGAAACAGCACCGTAAAAGCTGCCTGTGATGAAGACACAAAAGTATTCACGGCTGAAGAGTGGAAATTTATGTCGGAAAAAGAAAAATCCGATACGCTTTTAAAATACCGCCTTACTTACATTGCTAATACTATGGTAAACTGGTGCCCTGCTCTAGGCACTGTTCTGGCCAACGAAGAAGTAGTAAATGGAGTTTCCGAAAGAGGCGGTCATCCTGTGGAACGCAAGAAAATGCAACAATGGATGATGCGTATCACTGCTTTCGCAGAACGATTACTTCAAGGATTAGATACTATTGACTGGCCAGAGCCAATGAAAGATATGCAGCGCTATTGGATTGGAAAATCTTTTGGTGCAGAGTTAAATTTCAAAGTGGTAGACAAGGATATTACACTTACTGTTTTCACTACAAGAGTCGATACTACTTTTGGTGTAACGTATGTATCAATAGCTCCAGAGCATGAATTGATTTCAGAACTTACTACACCTGAATACAAAGAAGCCGTTACAACATTTGTAACACAAGCTAAAAACCGTTCGGAGCGCGATCGAATGAGCGATGTAAAAACTGTTTCAGGACAATTTACGGGCAGCTACGTCGTCAATCCTTTTAACGGAGAAAAAATACAATTATGGATTGCTGATTATGTGTTGGCAGGATATGGAACTGGTGTTGTAATGGCTGTTCCTTCTTCAGACGAAAGAGATTTCAAATTTGCGACACAATACAACCTACCAATCATAACCGTTCAAGAAGGTCCAAAAACGGATATCACCAAAGAAGATTTCGATCCCAAGGCGGGCACAATGATTAATTCTGGTTTCTTAAATGGACTTGCAGTGCCTGAAGCAATTCAGAAGGCAATAAAATTTGTTGAAGAAAAAGGATTTGGTAAAGCAAGAACTCAATACAAAATGCGCGATGCAATTTTTGCACGTCAACGTTATTGGGGTGAGCCGCTTCCTGTTTATTATAAAGAAGGAATACCTCATACTATTGTTGAAAAAGACTTACCACTTGAACTTCCTCAGATTGACGAATATAAACCAACGGCAACCGGAGAGCCTCCTCTAGGCAGAGCTAAAAATTATACGTACAAAGGCTATCCTCTAGAACTAAGTACCATGCCAGGTTGGGCAGGTTCTAGCTGGTATTTCTTGCGCTACATGGATCCTAAAAACATTACCAGATTTGCAAGTGAAAAAGCTGTAAAATACTGGAATCAAGTAGATCTTTATATTGGCGGAGCAGAACATGCTACGGGACATTTATTCTACTCTCGTTTCTGGAATATGTTTTTGTATGATATGGGCTATGTAACGCATCCAGAACCGTTTAAGAAATTGATTAACCAGGGAATGATTCAGGGAAGAAGTAGTTTTGTATATAGACTAGGAAATACGAATCATTTCATTTCTTTAAATTTGGCAAAAAAATGGTCAACATATACATTAAATGAAGAAACTGACAAATTTGGTATCGAGGAACTCGATGAATTATTATTTAAGTTTGGCGCATCTAATACATTAGAAGTTAAATATAAAGAAGAAAATGATGGCAGCATTAAAATAATCTATACTCCTAAAATAATTGCACTTCACGTAGATGTAAATATTGTGCATAATGACGAATTAGATGAAGACGCTTTTAAAAAATGGAGAACAGATTTAGCTGATTCAAAATTTATCCATGAAGACGGAAAATACATATGTGGTTCCGAAGTAGAAAAAATGTCTAAGTCCAAATATAACGTTGTAAGCCCTGACGATATCTGCGACAAATACGGAGCCGACACGCTACGCATGTACGAGATGTTCTTAGGTCCTTTAGAACAATTCAAACCATGGAATACAAATGGCATCGAAGGAGTATATAAGTTTCTTCGCAAACTTTGGAGGTTATTTTACAATGAAGACGGCAAGCTAATTATTACGGACAACGCGCCTACTCCTGAAGAATTAAAAATACTTCACAAAACGATTAAAAAAGTAGAAGAAGATATCGAACGCCATTCTTTCAATACATCGGTAAGTACTTTTATGGTTTGCGTAAACGAACTTTCTTCGCTTAAATGCAACAATAAAAAAATATTGGAAGAATTGATAATCGTTCTTTCTCCTTATGCTCCCCACATTACAGAAGAGCTATGGGAACTACTTGGTCATACAGAAAGTATTAGCCTTGCTACCTATCCTCAATGGAAACAGGAATACATGACTGAAAGTGAATTTGAATATCCAATTTCTATTAATGGAAAAATGCGTGCTAAAATTAACTTTCCACTCGACATGCCTGCTGCTGATATAGAAAAACAAGTATTGGCAAACGAAGCGGTACAGAAGTGGTTGGAAGGAAAAGCACCAAAGAAAATCATTGTTGTACCTAATAGAATTGTTAACGTTGTACTTTAAGATTTTAGATGCACGCTATGGAATACAAGAAAACTCTTGATCCTGCATCTGGTATCTAGTTTAAAAATTATGAAAAAACTCTTATTTATCATAGTACTAATTTTGGTGACTAACCAAGTATCACAAGGGCAAAAGCTAGTCAGCAAAATATCCAAAGAGATTTGTGAATGCCTTGAAAAATATGGCGACTTACAAAATCAAATAGAGATTGAAGCAGCAATGGAAAGTTGCATTATGAAATCTTCGATGAAAAATCTAGATGCTATAAAAAAAGATATGGGCATTGATATGACACAAGGCGAATCGTCTGGTCGACAGTTTGGAGAAATTATAGCGTATGAGCTTATCAAAAAATGTGATGTGTTTCTAAAATTTATCATGAGAGTTTCTACCGATGAAACTACTCCTCTTGACTCTACAGGTACTTATGAAGAAGCAAGTTTTCAGAATCCTGATTTAGTACCTTACGAAAAATTCTCTACAGATACTATGACTGCTAGTTCCAATGATTGTTTGGCAATTAGAAATGGGAAATATATCTACATAACAGACAATCCCGATAAAACAGATTATTTTGTTTTAGACGATAAAAAATGTACAGAATACCACGACAATGGAAAGTATATTTCACACTATAATATTAAATGGAAAAACGAATGTCAATATGAATCTATTTTTGTGGAAAGCACCAATCCAGAAATCAATAACCTACTTTCAAAAGGTGATAAAATAAATTATCAGATTTTAGGTATCTATTCCAATACCGTTTATATAAACCTTGATTATAAAGGGTTTTCTAAAACATTTAAAATGTTGGTTCAAAAAAAATAATTACTGCATGGAATTTATATTTGAAACGCTGAAACAAATAAGAGCGAATACTTGGAAGGCAATAGACGGATACAGCGAGGAGCAGCTCAACAAGATCCCAGAAGGCTTTGGGAATAATATTGCGTGGAACCTAGGTCACATGGTAGCTACACAGCAAATACTCTGTTATAAATTGAGTGGCGCAAACGTACTGCTTCCTGATTCATTTATTTCTTTATACAAAAAAGACAGCTCTCCAAAAGACTGGACAAAACCTGCAGATTTAAAAGAAATAAAAAACTATTTCGAAGTAACGAACGAAGCATTTTTAGCAGATTACGTTAAAAATATTCTCAACAATTATAAACCCTACACCACATCAGCAGGTGTAACCCTCAACACCATTGAAGACGCTCTAATTTATAATTACGGCCACGAAAACCTTCACTATGGAGTTATTTTAAATCTTAAGAAATTAGTACGTTAAGTTATTATATCAAAGTAGTTGTTTGCCCAGCGTTAGCGGGCTTTGCGTAAACGTGCCGCACATACTTTATTTGTGGGTGCAACAATAACATATCAATCACCTTATTATATGAGAATTTATTTAAACTCCTTATATCCAATATTGACTACCCTTAAAGCAGAACTTAAAACTATATAAATGAATAATGGAGGCTCCGCAGCAGCTTTTAAGACAACGAAGGACAACCCAAACACCACAATGCCTACAATAGAAATAGCTTCAATTAATTCTACTGGACTTGGACTGAACCAAGCTGACTTGATATTGCTATAATTGAAGAAAACAAACTGGAAAGTCATCGTGGACTTTTTTACGACCTCCTCCGACAACAAAAAGGCATAATCGTTCATATTGGAAATCCTGAATTTAAAAACAACAAAGACGGCGGCTTTTTCGCTGGACAAATTATTGATTGGGATTTTGAACCTATAGAAATTTTCTTTCCAGAGTTTGAAGAGAATGACCTTACAAATAATAGTGGAGCAAATCAACAATTTAGATTCAAATTTTTAGAACAGTATAAAACGGACATTAATAAAATACTTAATATTGCACTTACCAACTCTCCTATCAAAAAAATATACTTTCTGACAGACTATCAGTTCGGACCTGAAAATGGAAACACAGAAATTATTTTTACAATCAGTGACCTTTGGACGAAACACGATACCGAAGGACTTAGTTTGAACACAATGTATGAACTATATGGAAAATAGAAAAAATACAGCCCAATAACAAGTAGTGTTTGTATATGCAGAATGTGTTAGCGGGAACACAAACAAAGGCATAAATAATATTAAAAGAGTTTTGGAACAATAAAAATACGGAACTAAGAATAGCGATTTAAAAAACATTACTTATCGGTAAACAATTAAATGGAAAATATCACAATTTCAAAAGCCACTAATTTTGACATTTCAGGAGTACTTGATTTACAAAGCAAATACCTAGTTTCTAATTTAACAGAGATTGAGAAAAAAGAAGGTTTTGTTACTACACCATTTACTGTGCAACAAATCGAAAAAATAATCCTAGAGGATGGACTTTTTATTGCCAAAGATGATAATAAGATAATTGCTTATGTATACGCAGGAAGTTGGGACTACTTTAGCCAGTGGCCTATTTTCCCATTCATGACAAATCGTTTTGATAATCTTTCTTTCAAAAACACTATGATCTCTACAACAAATAGTTTTCAATATGGACCGATTTGTATTGACATAAAATATAGGGGGACTGTTCTTTTAAAGAATATATTTGAATTTATGCGAGTTAATTTACAAAACAGATACCCGATTAGTGTGACTTTTATTAATAAAATAAATGGTCGTTCTTTTAAAGCCCACACAGAGAAATTGAATTGGATAGTAATTGATGAATTTGAATTTAACAATAATAATTTCTGGATGTTGGGATTTGACATGAATGTTAGCGTAATAAAATAAATAAAATCGCCGACCATCACAAACACTGCTGGCGCAAGTCTCTTGACTTGTGCCTACTATTTTTAAGCCCTCTGGGCGGTCTTGTGAAACCAAATGTTACAAAAATTATTCGTAATTTATAAACTAAATGAATAATGAATTTCCATTCGTATATCTACAATAAACCTGCTGGCGCAAGTCTCTTGACTTGTGCCTACTATTTTGTAGCCCTCTGGGCGGTCTTGTGAAACCAAATGTTACAAAAATTATTCGTAATTTATAAACTAAATGAATAATGAATTTCCATTAATATATCTACAATAAAAATAATAAGTTAGTAATTATAAAACATCTGCCAATATTCACCGCCCAGAGGGCTACAGATTAATAAGCACAAGTCAAGAGACTTGCGCTAGCAACAGTAAATAACGGAGTATAAAAAACTTCATTATGGTATATTGAATCTATATAAATACGTAAAATAGTTACCTTATACTTTTATTAGCCTAATATCAATTTCCCTGTCCACATATTTCCACTCTTCAGTTGTTCTCAATGTAGCAACAAGTTCTTCAAAAGCATCTGAATCAGAAGGTGCATATTCAAACCAAGTAAGAAAATCAAATGGTTCGCCTATATCTCTGCAATGATATAACTTCCTTGCAATTGCTGGCAGGTAATTTAGACCTGTTTGAGTATGATGTGATTTAGTTTCAAATATTTTTCTTCTTTCATCTTGTGCTAGTGTCCACCAAGCATCTGATTTTCGCATCGGAATAAGCGCTGCGAGAGTTGCAGAGGGTCTACCCAGATCTGCTTGTATAGAAACTAATTTTTCTTTTTCCTGTTGCTCAGTATACCTCAAATTACTTATTAGTCCTTTTAACGCCCAAATCCCTTCATTAGACTTTAAGTTACTAGTTTTAATTATTCGAAGGAAAGAAACGTTTTCAATAGGTTCTCCAATTATAGTCTCCATTTTCAATACCTTCCAATCTCCTAAATTATCGCCTATAAAATCATAAATATTATCCGTCATAAGAATAAATTTGAAGTATAACAATGGTTTTTATTTCCTTTAACTTAAGCTATAATAAAAATTAAATCCCATTCAACCTAAAAGCTCTAAATCTATTTTATGCTTTTTAAATAAAATCAAACCTTTGTCAAACTAAATACTAAATAAGTACAATTAACTTTACTCTCGAAGCCGTTGTTTGTGTCCCCACAAATAACTTTTACTATATGAAACACCAAGATTATAAATCTACCGATGCATCATGAATAAACTGTAAACCTATTTTAGGACGAGACAAACCTCCCCCTAACCCCCTCCGCTCGCACACAGCCAACCGCACAAGGGGGACAAGTTCGCTGTTTAACTTCTACATTTATCTATTAATTAAATTAAAATTCATTCCATATACTCCAACATAAATTATTATACACTGTCCCCCTTGTGCGGCGGGATGTGCGTATGCGGAGGGGGTTGGGGGAGGTTGTTTTAGATTTATACACATGAAACTATTCGTAATTATAAATACTGGGAATTATATAAATAATAGCCAAAGTTCCGTAAAACAAAATATATCGTAAACTATACCTTTATACCAGATAAAGGAGGAAAAGCCTCTCTAATTAACTTAAATTCTACAATTATGAAACTATTAACAAGTCCAATTCTGGCTATATTTACTGTCATGGCGATAGTGCTTGTAGTATTTTTAGTAAGAGGTACTGTCAGTATGGTGGTAATATATGTTACAGGTTTTACTTTTACACTTGGTACAATCATTTACATGTCTTACCACAGATGGAACAAAGATAAACCAGGATATAAATCCAATATTGAAGGACATAACGAGAATATGAAAATCTAAATTTTGATACTAAAATAAAAATAACACCTATTTTTTCTAACACGGCCCATAGTATATGCTATGGGCTTTTTTTATAAGCGTACTTCCTACAAGTCAGAAAAATTTTAATAAACGCAACAAAAAATAATTTATTGCGCAGCGATTTATTGTATAAAATAAAAAAAATAAAGTTTTATTTCTCAGGCAACCCTTTGATCTTGAATCTTGTCTTGTCTATAAGAACATTGGAACAGCAAGGCGCTTGGAAAATGTTTGTACTATAATTAAACAATTTCAACCATGAAAAAGAACAGAATTTATTTAAGCGTAGATACTACGGATCTACAAGAAATTAACAATGCAATTGCAATTTTAATTGAGAAATTACCACCCTATTTGGACGAGATCACCAATTTGGAAAAACTTAGGATGGCAAAAATGAAAGACAAAAGTTTTGCTTTTGTTCAAAAGGCTTATGAATACAGCCTTCAAAATCCATATATGATCCCTACATTTGTGGATCCTGCTGAGTTTAAGAAGGAGATAGAGACAATGGAATTATTCAGACAATTGGCTATTCCTTTGAAAAAACTTAATAAAGGGCTAGACGATACAAATTTTCTGATGAGCAGCGATGCTTATAACACTGCTTTAAACATGTATCAGCTGGTAAAAACAGCAGCCAAAAATAATGTTGCTGGAGCAAGTGTGGTATACGATGATTTAAAGATCCGTTTCGAATATCAGGGACCCGGAAAATCAAAGCCGAACACTGACAAAGCAGCTTAAAGAAGAGTTGTTTTAGACTAAAGAGTTCATTTGATTCCTTAAACTCAAGCAGCGTTGTCCTGATAAAGGGCAACGCTTTTTTTACGCTATTTTTATTTTATTATAAAATCAATTATGTCCCATTTTTGATAAATTAATTTACCTCTACACTACGTTAATTCATGTTTTAGTATAATTAATTTATCTCCACGATAAACTAATTTATCGTAAAGTATAATTAATTTATCTCTGAGATGAATTAGTGTATCATTGAGTATAATTAATTAGTTGCTGAGATGAATTAATTTATCATTTAGTATAATTAATTAGTTGCTGAGATGAATTAATTTATCATTTGGTATAATTAATTAGTTGCTGGGATGAATTAATTTATCATTTTGATGAAATTTCGTTTCTAGCTTGCACAATTAGGGAGACTTACCACCTGTTTAGCACCAAAAATATGGAAACCATAAAAAGCCCGCTAGACAATTTGGATTTATGAAGGCAAATCTTTATCATTGAAAGCGTTATTTTTAAGAATCGGCTAGAATTAAATATAAATAAATTGGATAATGAAAATACGCAAGTTTCCCAAAAAGAGATAATGAAAATGCGCAACTTAATAATCAATATGTTAATTCAAATCTGGTCTTTTTTGACCGAATATATTGACCCAAAACTAAAGAAGAAATATATGAAAGTTTTGGGAGTTGCGTGTATATAAATGTTAGGTGTAATTCAAAAAAAAACTGACTACTTAGAATTATTAAATGGAGACATTGACAACAATTATATCATTCATTCTTCTACTCGGACTAATTTCAGCTCCGATTTTTCTTTTCGTTGGAATTAAGAAATGGTATCGATTAAAATTTAGTTTCTTAACTTATTTAATTTCAGGGCTAATAATTACAGCAGTAATTACATTGATGTTTGCTTGGTGGGCTGACTATTCTAACATAATACTTCTCAAGCATTATGGTGGATATGTTTTTAATCCAGATAGTGATGGTTATCAAGTAAGCTATGAAAATGTTTTAATAGAAAATATTGATAAGGTGAAAAGCCTTGAATCAAGTATCATGGGAATAGGTTGGCCTTTAAAGGCTATTATGACATTTGTTTTCTATTCACCTTATCTTTTGATAGTTTATTTTATAGGACAGATAATAAGTAGAATGAAAAGAAAAAATATAGAACACGCACCTAACACCGTATATAGCAAATAGGGCGTTCAGTTGTTTATGAAAATGAGTGCTACTTACAAACCCCGCCAAATCGTTTTATTTGGTTTTAAATATGAATAAATTAAAGTTAAATACAACGATTCGGCTATGTGCAAACTTGAAACTTTATTGATTTCTATTGCCAAATTTGCCATATACTAAACGTTAGCGGCAAAAGCAAAGAAATAATCCCAAGACAAAGAAGACCGCACAAGTGAAGATCGAGTTTTAGAAATACATATCTGGGAGACTTTACCGAAAAGCTTTGTAAATGATTTAGTTTTAAAACGATTATATAATAACCAAATTATGGATTTAGCAGAACTTAGAAGACAGGCCGAGGAGAGATACGCAAAGTTTCCCACGAAGCACATAAAGGAATCATTCGGATTGATTGATAAAATAACTGGCATAAAAGAATGTAATCTAATTATTCCAGCTATTAAGACAGAGCCATTCCCAGCAATTTTTACTAAGAATGAAGATCGGGGCTTTAATGTTTCTTTCGAAGGGATAAATGAACTTAATCGATTTATTAAAGAAGATGGCTGGATGGAGCCAGCTCTTCAACTTAAATCAGAATATCTTCAACTTGAATTGAATGATTTGTATTTGAGTGGGACTTCCAATACTCTTAAATTAAATAGAGAGGATGCAAAATGCTTTTCAGGGAGCATGATTGTAAACCTTGAAATACAAGGGTTCTCTTTGAAAGCAAAGGAAATTTCTTTCTATAGGCAAATTATTAGAATTGATTCTTTTGACGCACCAAGGTTTTTAAATTGCACCCTTTATAATCTCAAAGATATCTCTAACACACTTGGCTTATTTCAATTTAAAATCAATGAGAACAATTATAGTTTATTTTCCACAAAGTGGAACGGCGAGGAATACCTGATTATTGATTGCGAAGAGCAAATAGATTTTGAAACCTTTAGCGATCAATCCTACTCTGTGTTTGTAGCTCTTGGGTTTATCACTTGTAATTTTCATCAGGATGAGTGCTGGTTCATAGAAGGAAGCGACAAGGATTTTGTAGAACTTAAAAATATCAGTTACCGGATTCTCAGAAAGTCGATTCGCTCAAACTACAATCCCATTTATGGAAACCCTTATTCATATTATCGAATGAAAGATCTTCCTGTAAGTGTTCCCAAACAATTAACGCTTGTAAGCGAACTGGTGTTTTCAAATCTATGCAATGAAATATTAGATAATGAAAAATTACTTGGTGCGCTGATCATTTTTATGGAAGGGCACAATCTTTCAGTTTACTCAAGGGGAGCAGCCTACTCGGTAACACTAGAAACGCTAACTCAAATGATCGCCGAGAAAAATTCAGGATTTAAACCTATTGTAAATGATACCTTGTCAAATAATCTGACAAAAGATTTACTGACAGTTTTGGAAAAATACAAAACTCAAATTTGCAATCCTGATTTAAATCCCAAAAATGAATTTGTCGAAAGTGTCAGAATCCTTGAGCGAAAAATTGAAGGCCTAAATTCGCCTACAAACAAAGACAAACTTTCTATTCCTTTTCAGATTTATAAAATCGATATCGTTCCTGGTTCTGAAGAGGACAAAGCTATTTCACATCGCAATAGTTTTCTTCATGGCTATGAATTAAGAAAATCAAAGAAAGAATACCTTTCAGATTACGAGGTTTGGGGCGTTACTCTCAACCTTCTAAATTTATTAAATAAACTCATTTTAAAATACGTGGGCTATGAGGGTTATATGATTAATTATGCGGAGTTTCATTTGAATAAGAAGGAACCTAATCCTGACAACCTATTCTTGAAAATTTAGTATTCATTAATCCTTTTAACATACTAGACATTTTGATAAATCGAGTTTTTTAATGGTTTAGTCAGGCTTGGTACAATACGATGCATGGCTTCAGCCGCTTACTCCGTGCTGTGTTCCCTGACACAGCACCTGTCACTATGAAACACCTACATTTGTATCACTTCTGCTATACTAATTGAAATTACAAAAAAAAACTACTCTTTAAAATATCTTTTTTATTTTTCATGAACTATTATCCTTCCTACGATTTTTTTATTTGACAGGTAAAGATAAGTTTGGTATATTGAATCACTATATCGATAGATTTTAAAAGCTGTCTTGCATAGTGACAGGTGCTGTGTCAGGGGACACAGCACGGAGTAGATTATGCTATTGTTTAGATAAGTTAAGGACAATGGGGGCGTTACTTATTGACATCAATTAAAAAGAACTCTGAATAAATGGAAGCAATAAAATTTACAGAGCAAATCTTAATTAACGAAAAGCCTGAAAAAGTTTTTGACTTTACACAGGACTACAACAATCGTTTAAAATGGGACACGTTTTTAAAGAAAGCTGACCTAATTGACGGTGCAACAATTGCTGACAAAGGAGTAAGAGCTTATTGTGTCGCAAAAAATGGAATTGGAATGGTGACAGAATATGTGACATATAACAGACCAAAAGTAACCGCAGTTAAAATGACAAAAGGACCATTAATGTTTAAGTCATTTTTAGGTTCTTGGACATTTAAGGAAATATCAAATGACAAGACAGAAGTTATTTTTCTATATTCATTTTCACTTAGGTTTCCATTTAACATTTTGACAAAATATATAAAAAACAATTTGCAGACAAACGTGAGACAGCGACTAATTGACCTTAAAATAAACATCGAGGGCACAGTATAAGTTTGTAGTTTGGTTTTCTTAATTTCGTTCGGTAACGTGGGATAGGAAGCAGCGTCGTAAACCCAGCCACGTTTCATACATAAAAGTTAGCACCAATTCAATGAGACAAATTCTTCATATCCTACTATCGACAGTAATTTTAACTTCATGCATGGACAAAAAGACAACTATTTTAAACGAATTAAAAAAAGACGGCTTCCCAAACAAGGAAGTAGCGGTGACAGTAGAGACCTTTTTTGAAGGGAATAATGAAAATTCATCAATTGGCGTAAACTTATATCCACATCAACCGACACCCCAAGACTTTTATAATGTTTTTAAGAAAATAAAATCTTCAAACAAGACAGAAAATATATTTGTTCGAATTTCAGATGCAGACGAAGTTGACTGGTTTTATACAGACGCAGTTTACATAGTTGGTGATTGGACACCAGACGAAATAAGGGAAATCGTTAAAGACCTTCATCCCGACGAAATTTATGAAGACTGGATGTATGGAAAGCCTGTAAATGTTCCTCAAACAAATAGAAAAGTATTAAGTTTATGGTGGGACTAAAACATTAATTAATGAATACGGACAAAATGCAATGGTGCTAACAACGTGTTGTTTTAAGTGCGGGGTTCAGTGGGCAAATCAGGAATAATTTTTAGCGGCAACTCTGACACATAGCACTACTAGGACAATGTAAACACATAAAGATGAGCAATGGAAAAGAATCATAAGTGACTAAAATTAAAATACTTGCCAGCGGGGGGATCAATGCTATTCAAATAAACTTAAATCCATATTTTGGATTCCCCAACGATCGGTTAGCAAGAGTGTGAGCAAGAGTAGCCAGAAGGGTTTTATCTTTATTTGAATAGCATTGCGGAAGGGATAAACTAACTCATCAAAGCCTCCTCCAATGTTTCCGCGTACCTGATATCCATTTTATTATAATTTTTTTCAGGATGGTTTTTGTTGATTTTGTCCCTCCCGATCTTAACGCTATATCGAAAAATCTCATCTTTAGGCAAAATTTTGATGTGGGTACTTAGCCCGATATCAAACATTTTTTCTTTCCACTCAATAAAATACCATTCCATAGAAGGTTGGTGAAAAACAGTTAGTTTTGTTTTATCAAATATAAGTTTCTTTAACTTTTTTTTGTCAGCCAATTCACCAATAAAAATAAACACTTCCTTAAAAGATTCAAAGGGTATGTAATTGGAAATGGCCTGTACAACAGCAGTGTCTGCGTCATTATTTACCGTATACACGATGGCGTGTTTAAATTGCTTTTCTATTGTTAAATTTTCCATTTATTTTGTGGTTTATTTCGTATTGGAACGTAAGAAAGCTGCATAAAGTTTGATGTTCCCAATATTAGATAGTGTGCATGAACAAAAAGCTATAGTAGAATCATGAAAGAAGAGGAAATCAAAACCTTAATTGAACTATTGAATGAACGGACCTTGGCACTCATGGCCAGGGAGAGTGACCTTGCAGACAGAACCGAGGAAATAGCGGCCCAACAAGAAGAAATCACCGCTGCTATTGAAGAGGTCCAATCAAAAAACAAGGTTCTAGTCGAAACTTTAGACCAACTCAAGGAGCGGAATCAAGAATTGGACGAAATCTTATATAGGTTTTCCCATGATCTTAGATCTCCGGTTATTTCTATTTTGGGGATACTTTATTTGTTAAAACATGAAAACCTTCCTATATCACTTCAAGATTATTTTTGGCATATCGAAGCAAAATCTATACAGATGGAAGAATTGCTCAATTCGGTATCTGTATTGTCAAAAACAATTAAAAGCGATATTCAGTTTAGTGACTTTATAGTCGAAAATCAAATAAACCTCTGTATTAAAGAGTGTTCCAGCTTGCCCAATTTTTCTAAGATAGAAATCAAAACCAGCCATTTAGGAAACCCTCAAATTCATTTTGACCGATTATTTACCAATATTATAGTTAAGAATTTATTGAGTAATGCTATACTATACAGCGATTCTTCTGCACATGGCCACATCACCATAACTACACGATTGAATGACGAGTTTTTTGAAATAGAAATTACGGATGATGGCGAAGGGATTTCGGACCAAGTGAAAGATCATATTTTCAAAATGTTTTATAGAGGATCTGAAAAATCCACGGGTTCGGGTCTTGGCTTATATGTAGTAAAAAAAATAGTAGAGCAGTTAAATGGCTCTATTGATTTCATTACAAACCAATCCTCTACAACTTTTACAGTGAAATTTAACTTAAATTAAAACCCATGTTGGCGCGGACATACGTGCCCGTTATTAATACAATAGCATATTCGTTTGCTGCAAGAAGCTTCGCTTAAATGCTTAACTATACTGCTTTTAGATAAGTTAAGTACAACGGGGGATTTTATTTTTGCAAATAAAAAAATAGAGAAATTAAAAACTGATTTAATAAGACCCAGCTAAGTATTTTTTACTGTATGTATCTTTCTTATTTTCTATTGTTTTTTAGAGTAAAAAAGGGCAGTAACTATTTTAGTTACTGCCCTTTTAAGTTATAATTAACTAATATCCTTAATTTAATTTCATTAGTTTCTTCACCGATATTCCTTGTGAAGAATAAACATGTGCTAAATACATTCCAGGGGTTAACTCTTTCCCTATCTCAAAACTATCTGATGAGATATTTTCTGCTCTGTATACTTCTAGTCCATTTATGTCCATTAATACAATGGCATTAATAGTTTCTTGATTCTCTAACGTTAAAACAGTAGTCTGATCAAATGGTAAAGGACTTGCTTCTACTCTCAGTGATAGAGCTGCTGAGGCAGCACAACCACCAACCTTTACCAATAATGAATAAGACTTGTAATATGGATTTTTAGTATAATTAACGCCAGCAAACATTGCTGTACTTCCAGTTAAATATGAAGGAATTAGAACTGTCATTTCTTTATCGTTTCCTATTGTCTTTGTTGTCGTTGCTCCACTTGATGACCACCAGCTGATGTTTGAAACTGGAATATTTTCTGTGGTAATAGTATATTTGTAACTCTTGCCTATTTCAACACAAAGGGGACCTTTGATACCAACCTTTCCACCTCCACAAAGTGATGCATCTGTAATTGGTATCACACCTGTAGCTCCTCCTGCACAAACAGAACATACATCTTTTTTAGCAATTCCGTTAACTACACCAGCGCAATCCAAACAACTTGCTTATGTTTTGTTACAGCCGCAATTACCTGCTAAAAATTTAAGTGGATCTACAGGACAAGTATCACCAGAAACAGCAGCATAACCTAGTGGTTGAGTACATGCAATAAGTTTAACTGTTGCATCTCCTTTCCCATCGCCATCAGCATCTGCATACCAAGTAGAACCAGTTGTAACCGTAATTATTTTTGCAGCTGAAGTGGCTTTACAACCAGCACTATTTGTAACTTCTACTTTATAAGAACCTACTACTGTTGCGGTATGTGTTTCTGTAGTTGTTTCCATTACCGTCGTTCCATTAAACCATTTATAAGAAACACCTTCACTTGCTATTAATAGCACTGATCCTCCATCGCAGAAACTTGTCACCGGAGCATTTATCGTTGCCGTTGGTAATGGAGTTACAGTAATTACTTTTGCAGCTGAAGTAGCTTTGCAGCCCGAAGAGTTTGTTACCTCTACTTTATAGGAACCTGCTGCTAATGCAGTATAGGTAGCGCCTATTCCAACTTGTGTTGTTCCGTTGAACCATTTATAAGACGCACCAGTACTTGCTGTCAATAACGCTGAACTGCCAGCACAGAAACTTGTCACTGGAGCAGTTATCGTTGCCGTTGGTAATGGAGTTACAGTAATTACTTTTGCAGCTGAAGTAGCTTTGCAGCCCGAAAAGTTTGTTACCTCTACTTTATAGGAACCTGCTGCTAATGCAGTATAGGTAGCGCCTATTCCAACTTGTGTTGTTCCGTTGAACCATTTATAAGACGCACCAGTACTTGCTGTCAATAAC
>JANOTP010000171.1:0-38598 GCA_031416415.1 Cytophagales bacterium
CACAAATCCTTGCCGGCAGTGAAGCCTATGTATCGGGTTTGTCGATCTACCGACTCATCGAAGCCGCTTCCAAAGCAGGTGTTCCCGGTGCCGACACGATCTACGATCAGTTGGCAGAACGCTTCGCACAAAATAGTTCTGCGGCTTCGGTAGTTGTAGAAGTGAAATAAATACGGTTGTTTATTGGATGTTTAGTTAAAAGGAAAGCCTCTTGTGGGGGCTTTCTTTTTTTTATGTTCTTTTCTGATCAAAGTATACAATAAACTTAATCCCTATTGTCCCGGCGGAACGCCTAATGATATAATTATGCCTTAGCTGAAAGGTAAGGCAAACGGGGAACTAAAAAAATATTTAGCCAAGGGCAAGCTATATTATTATTATTATTCGATTTTTATAATTTTATAGAATTGAGGATTGGTTTTACCTATCCTTAATAAATAAATCCCACTACTTAATTGATCAATATTAATTACCGTTTTTTCGCTTGATAGATCTCCTGTTATCAGTGTCTTATTCACTTGATCAGTTAAAGTATATTCTAAATCTACATACTCGTTATTTGTTTCTATAATAAGAATATCTCTGGATGGATTAGGATAAAACGTAATATTTTTTTCTGGATTTCTATTATCAATAATAGCTGTGGCTGGATTAATAACAACATTTATTGAGGCTCTACTTCCTTCACATCCATTTACTGTTTGAGAAACATAGAATGTAGTATTTCCGATGGTATTGGTTGGTGGGGTCGGAGCTGTGGCAGATCCTACTCCTCCAATAGCAATTGAATACCATAATAAATTCGCGCCTGAAGCTGTCAAAGGAGAAGATATTGCGTTTAAAGTATAATTGACAGGACTGGATACAATAGGGGCAGAAGGTAACGAATTAATAATAATATCAATTAGTCCTCTGTCACTTTCACATCCATTTACCGTCTGAGATACATAATACATGAAAGTACCTGTACTACTTGCTGATGGAATTGGGGTGGTAGCTGAACCTATACCTCCTGATGAAACAGAATACCATAATAGTGCGTTTCCTGTTGCAGATAATTGAAGTGTAGCTTGATTTTGACAATAAGTCACAGGAGTTGTTACAGTTGGCTGAGCAGGGGAAGGTATTGATGAAGTTATAACGTCAACTTGAGCTCTGGGACCTTCACAACCGCTGGCGATTTCCGAAACATAATAGGATATTGAACCTGAAGTATTTGTGAGCGGGGTGATCGCAGAGGAACCTGATCCTCCTGAAGAAGCAGTATACCACGATAATGTTAATCCCATAGGTAACAAAGAACTTGCAACGGAGTTTAAACAATAAGTTACGGGTGAAATTATGGTAGGTAATGCAGGTAGGTTATTAATAGTTACAATTATTTCTGCTCTAGGGCCCTCGCATCCGTTAAGAGTTTGCGAAACATAAAATTGTGATATGCCGGCTACTGAGGACAAAGGAGTAGGAGCAATACTTGAACCTATTCCATCCTGAGGCAAGGTATACCATAACAAAGAAGAACCTGTAGCACTTAAGGGTGATGTTACATCATTTTTACAATACGTTATCGATGAGGCAGCATTTGGTACCAATGTATTGCTAATTTTATTTCTTAATATTGACAATGCATTTGCATTAGGATTAGCAATAACGATTTCCATTTTACCATCACCATCTAAATCTCCAATTGCGGGAAGATTAGTAGGAGCAGTTACTGTTGTATAGTCTACTTTTGTAGCAAAAGAAACAGAGCCTGCGCTTCCTGTATTTTTTAAAATAGAAATAGTTTTAGAACTAAAATTGGTTGCCACTAAATCAGGTTTTCCGTCTCCATCCAAATCCCCGATGGATAAGCCTTGAGGAAATATGCCAGTTGAAAAATCACTTTTCACATCGAAAGAGATGGTGCCTATACTACTGGTGTTTTTAAGTACCGAAATAGAATTGGAAGTATTATTAGCAATAGCTATATCTGATTTCCCATCTCCGTTCAAATCACCAATTGCAAATCTGTCAGGTTGTAAGCCTGTAGTAAAACTCACATAAGGAGCGAAAGAAATGGCACCTATAGTACTGATGTTCCTGAGAATATACATCCTATCGTTGTTAGGACGATGGACGAAGCATATTTCAGGTTTTTCGTCTCCATCAATATCACTTAAGATTATTGATTCCGGGTTCGAAAAGGATGCAATATCAAATTTAGTGGCAAAAGAAACAGTGCCAACATTGCTGGTATTTTTATAAATAGAGATAGTATTAGCATCATAATTTGTAACTGCAAGGTCAAGTTTTCCATCTCCATCCATATCACCAATAGAAACCCTGGTTGGGTTTAATCCTGTTGCAAAATCCACTTTTGGAGCGAAAGAAACAGAACCAGCACTACTGGTATTTCTGAAAACAGAAATACTATTATCCGTTCTGTTTACTATTGCCATATCAGGTTTGCCATCACCATCTATATCTCCTATAGAAATATCAATAGGTACAGAAACTGTTGCAAAATTCTGACTTGGACTAAAAGAGATACTTCCTCCAGTATTAGTATTCTTTAATACAGCAATGGAGTTTGTCGTAGTTAGGGCTATTAAATCAGGGTTTCCATCTTCATTTATATCAGCAATAGACGTACTACTTGGAATATTTACCGTGCTTATATCAACTTTCGGTAAAAAAGAAGAAATATTTATAGGGCTTCCGCCACAATTGTTAGTGACAATGAATGGTTTACTTGATAATCCTATTAGTCCCGTTGCATTATCTAGAACAGAAATTTTTTCATAAGTGGCTCCAACAGGAACTGTCACAGTTAAACTTGAACTGGTGCCCGCCGTTACCATAGCTCTAGTTGCACCGAAATAAACAATATTGTTTGAAAAGGAGGGATTGAAATTAAATCCGTTAATGGTTACAGTTGTTCCTAAAATACCGCTGGAAGGGGAAAATGAGATAATATCAGGAATTGAGAAACATGTATATTCTAATGCATTTACAGTTCCGCAAGAAGAGGAAGTGACGGAAATATTTCCGGAAGTATTCAGAGGAACAGCACCCACCAATGCGGTAATTTGAGTTGATGAATTTACCGCAAAAGAACTTGCGGTAAACCCTGCAAAGCTTACAGCACTAATTCCTGTAAAATTGGTTCCTGTAATAGTAACAGTGGATCCTGGAGTGGCGTTTTTAGGGGTAAAATAAGAAATGGTGGGACTAAGCGATAGAGCATATCTTCGAATTGAATAATCGTTACCACTCGATATTGAAGCAAAATCAAAATTAGTATCTCCATCAAGATCGACAAGTATAAACTGCTTTAAATTGGTTATTGTGAAATTTAAAACACTGGCAAAAGATATGGATCCAACTGAACTTAAATTTTTAAATACTAAAAACTCGGAAACACCCACTGCGGCTACTAGTTCGGGTTTGTTGTCACTATCAATATCAATGAGAAAAATATTCTTTCTAGGGTTGTTGGTACTAGTTGTAAGATCAATACTATTATCAAAAGTAATTGAACCCACAGTGGAAAGATTTCTAAATACAGAAATTTTATTGCTTGGCTCCATCGTTACAGAGACGTCCATTTTTCCATCTCCGTCTATATCACCTACACATAAATCTTGATTAGCATCAATTGTAACATAGTTTATGATAGTAGCAAAGGATACTGCACCTCCAATTACACTTGTGTTTCTATATACAGAAAAACGATTAGAGCCTAGAGCATAATTACCAATGATTAAATCGGGTTTCAAATCACCATCTATATCTTCGGCTCTTACACAATATGGAATGCTTAGGCCTGTCTTATCAATTTTAGCCATAAAATTGATTGATGCATTTCCTGTATTTGTTAAAATAGATACGGTATTTGAGGCAGAATTGGCAGTTACTATATCTGGTTTACCGTCAAGGTTTATATCGCATATTACAATATCACGTGGAGCCCCACCAGAAGCAAAGTCTACTTTACTCATAAAAGAGATGGACCCAGGACTACTCATGTTTTTAAATACAGAAACAGTATTATTGTTACTATTCGCAACCGCAATATCAAGTTTTCCATCACCATCCAAATCGCCAATAGCAATTTTACCTTGATTAGCACCTGTAGGATATTCAACTTTTGTATCAAAAGAAAATGAACCTATATTACTCGTATTCCTGAATATTGCGACTTTCCCGGCTCCTAATACAACTGAGTTTTGTGTAGCAATAATTAAATCTGGCTTACCATCTCCATCTAAATCCGCACTCTTTATATCGTTGCCACTAACGCTGCTATTAGCATCTGAAATAAAAGTTGTCTTTGTTGGATAAGCAGTTAAATCAATACCACCATTACAAATGGAAGTTGTAGTAAATCGTTTGTCTGAATACGCAGTAAGTTCAGAAACTGATTCCAATACTGAAATATGATCATACGCACCTCCTAAGGGGACGTTAACTACTAAACTAGTAGCATTTCCACTGGTGACAGTGGCCTTTATGGTACCAAAAAATATGATATTTTTAGAAGGAGTAAGGTTGAAATTTGTACCGGTAATTGTTACCGAAGTACCAGGGATTCCTGAAGTAGGTGTAAAAGAGGAGATGGTAGGAGCAATCGCAAGTACAGTCAAAGTACCCTTTTTGACAATCCCGCAGGTTGTAATTATTTCAATATCCCCAGTTCTTCCCAAATCTATTAAAAGGGATATGGATGTTGATGACAGGACAGAAAAAGAGCTTACAGGTTTACCTCCAATTGTTACGCTTGTAGTTCCTGTTAAATTTTTACCTGTTATTGTTACCGTGCCTCCGGGACTTACAGAAGTTGGAGTAAAAGAGGTTATTGTTGGTCCATTTGTTATATTCCTAAATAAGGAAAGTACAGCAGTTGAAGAAACAGTAGTAACTGCCATTTCTGGTTTTTTATCATTGTCAAAGTCAGCAATACAAAGATGTGCACTTCTGGCTGGAGAGGATAAAATAAAAGGAGAATTAATATTAATTGACCCTATTGTACTTGCGTTTTTTAAAATAGAAATATTATCGGAATTCTGGTTCGCTACAACAATATCAGGTTTGGAATCCCCATCTATATCAGCAATACAGAATGCCTGAGGATAATCCCCAGTTAAAAAATCAACATGCGGGCTAAAGGAAATATTCCCTGTGGTGGAAGTATTTTTAAGAATAGAGATGGAATCAATTAATGGACTCAAACAAAGAATGTCTTGTTTGCTGTCACCGTCTATATCAGCAGTGGTAATAAACTCAGGTGCATTCACAGTAATGAAATCAGTTTTAGCACTAAATGCAATACTTCCTGCTGTGCCAATATTTCTCAAAACAGATATAGTATTTGTAGTTGAATTTGCCGTTACAACATCGGGTTTACCATCTCCGTCAATATCTGTTATTATGCTTCTTGAAGAGCCACTCCCTGCCGTATAATCTACTTTGGTTGCAAAAGAAATAACTCCGGCACTTGTTGTATTGCGCAATACAGAGATTTTACTAGTACTACTGTTAGTGACTACTATATCTGGCTTGCCGTCTCCATTAAGATCCTTAATAGAAATTGTTCCTGTTGTATTAGTTGTTAATTGTATAATATTAGCATCATTAAATGATATAGAGCCAATAGTACTTGTGTTTTTAACTACGTAAATATAACCCGATCCAGATGAAACTAAATCTGGTTTACCATCACCATCTATATCATGAATAGCGGAAGAAACACCCGTAATATTAAAATATACCTGTGCATTAAACGATGGCACAGCTGGACTTCCATTATTTTTGAATACATAAAGATAATCTGATTTCGAAACAATTAAATCGATCTTCCCATCATTATCGAGGTCGCTTGCCTGAAGCCCAAATGATATTGATGGGAAACTTGCAATTGTGGAAGCGGCAGTAAAAGAATTAGCATCGATCCCTCCGCTACAGTCAAAGGTAGATATAAATGGCTCATTTGAATAGGCTACCAGACCAGTGAGAGTATTTTGTACTCTGATTGAACTATATGTTGCTGCTATAGGTACAACAACATCAATACTTGAACTGGTCGATGCAGTAACTATAGCACTAACTGCCCCAAAAAAAACTTTATTATTGGATGGCGTACCACTGAAGTTATTGCCAGTAATAGTTACTGTTGTACCAGCCGGGCCAGAGACAGGGGAGTAGGATGTTATAACAGGAACCTGCGCAAAGGCGTTTAAATAAAATACTAAAAGAAGTAAAACAGGAATTCCTTTTTTCATAGCGTATTAATTATTAATTTAAAAAAAATAGTTGGCTTGATAGCGGTTAATATGTAACTGATAATTACTATATGTAACTGATAATTACTATTATTGTGTAACTTATTAATTTTAATAGATAAATACAAGATTTTATTTATGTTATTTAAATACATTAGCAGCATTAAAATTATAAAATCGACATTTCCCCGTTTAGACGAGGGAAGAAGCTAGTAATAGAAAGTGACCCAGACTGTCTCGCCCTGAAATAAGTTTACCTACATTACGAAGTCCTCAACTCCAATAACACTACATTCTCCACATGATGTGTATGAGGAAACATATCTACTGGCTGCACCGCTTTAATTTCGTACATACTATCCAACAAGGCCAAATCTCGTGCTTGGGTGGCTGGGTTGCAGCTTACATAGACAATTCTTGGTGCTGCTATGTTTAAGAGTACTTTGATCACATCTTCGTGCATACCTGCACGGGGAGGATCGGTTATGATTACATCGGGTTTGCCATTTTCATTTATAAAATGTTCAGTGAAAACATCTTTCATATCTCCTGCATAAAAAACAGTATTCGTAATATTATTCACCGAAGAATTTACCTTAGCATCTTCAATTGCCATCGCTACATGCTCCACTCCTACTACTTTTTTAGCATTTCTAGCAACAAAATTGGCAATCGTTCCTGTACCGGTATATAAATCGTAAACGACTTCATTGCCTGTCAGTCCTGCTAAGTCGCGAGTTATTTTATAGAGCTCGTAGGCTTGTTCGGAATTGGTTTGATAAAAAGATTTTGGACCAATCTTAAAACGTAACCCTTCCATCTCCTCTTCTATAAAGGCTTTCCCGTGATAGGTAATCACGTCTTGATCAAAAATGGTATCGTTTCCTTTTTTGTTTACCACATAATTTAACGAAGTAATTTCAGGAAATTTATTTTTAAGAAAATCCATCAAGGCTTCAATTTTCTCTTTTTCGTTTTCAAAAAACTGAACCATGACCATCAAATCGCCCGTTGTACTTGTACGAATCATTAAGCTTCGCAAGAAACCATGTTGGTTGCGAAGATTAAAAAACGCCCAATTGCGTTCGCTTGCAAACCCTTTTATAGCAAGGCGTATAGCGTTAGAAGGATCAGGCTGTAAATAACATTGGTCGATGTCAATTACTTTATCAAATACCCCTGGCATGTGAAAACCTAGAGCCGATTTATTGATTACTCCTTCCGAACGCACTTCTTCTACTGTCAGCCATCGGCGGTCAGAGAAGGTATATTCGAGTTTGTTGCGGTAATAGGTTTTTGCTTCTGCACCTAATATGGGTCTTATTTCAGGGAAAGCAACTTTACCGATGCGTTCAAAATTATCTTTAACTTGTTTGGCTTTGTAAAACAACTGTCGATCGTAGTTGATGTGTTGAAGTTTGCAGCCACCACAGATTCCAAAATGTGAACAAAAAGGTTCTGAGCGATCTGCAGAACGTTCATGATAGTTCATGACTTCTGCTTCTGCAAAATTCTTTTTGTTTTTGTATACCCTAAGATCGATAAGGTCTCCAGGAGCTGTAAATTCTGTAAAGATAACTTTACCATCAACTCTGGAAAGGCACTTCCCCTCTGCGGCCAATTCTTCTACCCTTACCTTTTCTATTATGGTTTCGTTTCTTTTGCTTGACATGAAAAAATTCTATTATTTATTTTCGGTATAAATATCATAAATCTTTTTATGTTTGTAAAATTTCCGTTGATAAATCTATTCATGCTGAATCTAATCCTTACTATTTTATTCACCAGTTGGCTACTAATCTCGTTTCGTGTATTCGATTTATACAAGATAGACCATCTACAAGCGATTATCTTCAATTATATTGTCTGTGCACTTACTGGTTTTTTCTTTTTCCATAATTATGAAAAAATAACGGAGCTAACTTCTCTGGATACTTGGATTGTTATGGCTATAGTAACAGGAAGCTGTTTTATGCCAACCTTTTATCTAATGGCTCATACTGTAAAAACAATAAGTGTGACGGTAGCAACAATAGCCAGTAAAATATCTCTTATCATTCCGGTAACGGTAAGTATTTTATATTTGAATAAATCCAATGGCATTAGTATTTTGAGTGGAATTGGACTAGCACTAGGCGTTGCGGCCATTCTATTGAGTTCTATTAAAAAGGAACAAGAGCAAACTACCCTAGTCTCAAAAAGTATATTTCAGTATTTTCTTCCGATGCTCGTTTTTATAGGCGGTGGGTTGGTAGATGTATTAATCAACATTACGAACTTCAAGTACCTACCTGCCGATAAAAGTAGTCTATTCCCCTTTTTCGCCTTTTCAACTGCTGCAATTATAGGGCTTATTGTGCTGGTTATACAACTGGTTTTTAGAAAAGAAAAATTAAAACTAAGGAATCTAATTGGAGGTATTGTATTGGGCGTTCCAAATTATTTATCCATCTTCTTTCTACTCAGAGCCCTACGTGATTTTGACAACAATGGAGCATTAATTTTCCCTATTTTAAATATTGGTGTAATTCTGATTAATTCCTTTATTGCCCTTTTCTTTTTTAAAGAAAAATTAAGTATATACAATTATGCAGGATTATTACTTGCCGTTGTATCCTTGTTATTAATTATTTCAAATTAGAATAGTCAAAACTAATTTGAAATTAATTTACAAAAAATCACTACAATTAGCTTATTTTTTTGTTTATTCCATAATGAATTTTACTTATAAAAACATAGTACTTATTTTCGTTTTTCTAGTGCAAGCTAATTTCCTTTCTGCGCAGAATCCTAATCATATTTTACCAGACAAAGCAACCTGTGAGCTTGTAAAGATAGCTATCGATCATACTTATAATTTTGAACCTGAAGCATCGAAAAAAATCTGCGATCAGATTCGCAAAAAATACCCCAACCATCCAGGACCTGATTTTATAATGTCATTGAATACATATTGGGATATGTTTAATAACGACACTTACAAAGAACAGTCTACAACGTTCATTATGTATCTTACGAGAACGATTGAACTTAGTAAAAAGATGATTGCTAAAGATGAAAAAGATCTTGAAGGAACTTTTTTTAAACTTGCTGCCGAATGTTATCTAGCACTATATTATTCAGAACGAAATGAGACTTCTAATGCGCTCACTTATGCCAAGAAACTATACGCTTCCATTAAAGTAGCGATGACTTTAAAAACAAAATTAAATGAATTTTATTTTCCATCTGGAATTTATAATTATTATGTAGTCATGTATCCTGAGGTGCATCCAGTGTTTAAACCTTTTATGTTTTTATTTTTAAGTGGAGATAAAATTAAAGGATTGCAGGAAATGGATTATGCTTATAGAAATACTATTTTCACTAAAATGGAAGCCGCTTATCATATTAGTAATATCTATATAAAATACGAAGGTACGCCTATACTCGCCTATGAATATACAAAAAATTTGCATCAGCGTTACCCAAAAAATTTATTCTTTAGCCTTAGATATAGCGAAGTGTTGATAGAGAAAGGAGAATATAAAGAAGCAGAAAAAATAGCTTCGCACTTAAATAAATCGGGGAAAACCTATTTCATAGCGGCCTCTAATGTACTCTATGGTATGCTTTATGAAAGGTATTATAAAGAATCGGAAACGGCCTCAACTTATTTTTTGAAAGCAATTGAATTGGCCAAAGTAACTGCCAATCCTGAAGTTGACTACCTTAGTATGGCCTATGCGGGAATGGGTAGATATTATAAAAAGATTAGCAACAAAACTAAAGCAGCAGATTATTATAGAAAATGCCGTGCAATTGCAGAATATCATTCTGTTTTAAAAGAGGCAGACCTCTATTTATCAGGAAAATAAACTTATATAATTACGGGTATACGTATTATTCTGTAGCGTTTTTAAGTATATTTTTGTACTTTAGGGTAAATTTTAAATCTTTATTCTCAGTATGCGTAAGTTTGGTCTTTTACTATTATTGCTTGTTTTCGGATACGGTAGTAGTGCACAATTAAAAATAGGAGTAACTCTTTTTCCTCAGATAAGTTCTACTTCTAGTATTGTACCTTTCAAAAAAGACATAAAAAATAATAAAAATATACCTACTCCGACTGGAGGAGCTGGCTTGGTATTCACCTATGACTCTTATGCCAGGCCTCTTGGTGCGCAGTTGGGTATTTCATATTCTTCGCAAAATCAAACCTACGTATATAACTATAAACTTGCCGATGAAAGCTACAGTCACCGTGGTAAAAAACGTTTTGACTACATTAAATTTTCTTTAGTGGCCCGAAAATTTGGTTATGTTCACAAGTATGTAAAATCTATATTTTTCATAGGACCGCAATTCTCCTATCTACTCAAATACGATGGAGGAGCTTTAGTTTATAAAGAAAACGAATACTTTGACTTACCTCCTACTACAGGGAATATTTATTATAAAAAATATTCTATTGATGCCGTTATTGGTTATGCATTGGATTATGCAATTCATAAAAACTTTGATGTGTTCGCTTCGATTAGATTAGACTATGGCCTTAATAATATTGAAAACAAAGGCGTTACTTATAATGGTATTAATGTTTTTAATGGAGGAGGATCACATCAAATTACGTATGGTCTTCATGTAGGTGCTTACTATGTATTTCATAGAAAAGATCATTTGCTTCTTCCTGGTAATACTTGGAGATATAGAGTTTACAAAAAGAAAAAAATATCAGGAAGAAGGAAATAAGGAACAATAAACGGTAAAGAGTTAACGGAAATTGTTTACTGTTTGCGGTCTAGTGTTTGCTTTACGTCACAATAGATTAGTAAACAATACATTATATATAGATAAAAATCATCAGAACTTTTCCCCTCCTAGTTTCCAAATCTTAAAAAGTTTAATAACTTTGTGAAGCTAGAATAGCCGTTTTTACGGTATTTCAGAACATTATAACAAACTATATTCAATGAACGCAATCGTTTTAATAGCAGTACTCGGAATCTTCACTATGCTTTCCGATATCTTCGGTTTAAAAAAATACATTTTGTACATAATACTTCTGGGATTAGGCGGTGCTTTATTTGTTACTTTTTGTGACAAATTTATTCCAGGTTCTGCAGATTATATATATGCTGATACTATGTTGATGGTCGATAATTATTCGATCGCATTTTCTGCACTTATCTTATTGCTGGTTAGCATTTGGTTTTTAATTTCTAAAGATCAATATGCTGGTGATGAATTTAATGCTTCAGACAATTATGCATTGATTTTATTTGCAACCGTTGGTGCATTGCTTCTAACTTGTTACCTTGACTTATCCCTACTGTTCTTAGGTATTGAAATACTTTCTATCCCTTTATTTATATTAGCAGGAAGTAAGAAAAATGATTTGGCTTCCAATGAATCTTCGTTAAAGTATTTTCTAATGGGGGCATTTGCTACAGGTATATTGTTGTTTGGAATAACATTAATCTATGGCGCATGTGGTAGTTTTAAACTTCAAAAAATTGCAGAATTTACTGCCAACAATCCAAATCCTGGAATGATGTTTTATACAGGAGTTTTATTAATTATGGTAGGACTTGGATTTAAAGTTTCAGCGGTTCCTTTTCACTTTTGGACACCGGATGTTTACCAAGGAGCTCCAATGTTTATTACAGCGTTCATGGCTACGATCGTTAAGACAGCAGCTTTTGCTGGATTTCTTCGTCTGTTCACAACATGTTTTACTACAATAAATGCTAACTGGTCGTTAACCCTTTCTATTATCATTGCCGCAACTATATTAGTTGGAAATTTCATCGCGGTTTATCAAACAAGTGTAAAAAGAATGCTGGCCTACTCTGGTATAGCTCAAGCAGGTTATTTATTATTAACTATCCTTGTTTTAAATCAGGAAACTAAAACAGCAATGTTACTCTACCTTACCTCTTATTCATTAGCTACACTTGCTGCATTCACCGTACTTTATTATGTAACGAAAATAAAAGGCAACGATAGCTTTGAATCTTTCAATGCACTTGGAAAAACGAATCCATTTCTAGCGTTCATTATGACGGTAGCCATGTTGTCTCTTGCAGGTATTCCTCCTACAGTTGGTTTTTTTGCGAAATTTAATTTATTTTCTGCTATCCTAAGAGCAGATATGAATAACATCTGGCTGGTAGGAATTGCAGTGATCGGTTCTCTAGTAAGTGTATACTACTATTTCAAGGCCATCATTAATATGTATGGAAAAGAAGAACAAACCTCAACTACTATAACTATTAGCTTCGCTTATAAGGCGGTATTAGTGATATTGACTGGAATCATTGTACTTTTAGGAATACTACCAGGATTTATTCTCGATATAAACAACCTATAATTAAGTTCAGGGGCAAACATTCTATCCTGAAAGACGATTACTGCATTGATGGAAGAGGTCAGAAATTTATTTAGTCAATTAACAAATCCAGAAACCTTGATTCACGCAGGGGGATTACTATTAGTATTAATTGTAATTTTTGCTGAGAATGGTTTATTCTTTGGTTTCTTTTTACCTGGTGATACCCTATTATTTACAGCAGGTCTTCTAACAGCAACAAATAAATTCCAAGTTAATATATTCGTATTACTCATTACGGTTTTTATCGCCGCAGTTTTAGGTAGTTTAGTCGGGTATTTATTTGGTCTTAAAACCGGTGATGGATTTCGTACGCGTAAAGAAAATATATTTTTTAGATATAAATACATTGATGCAGCAGAAGCATTTTTTAAAAAATATGGAGGTAGAGCGCTTGTCTTGGGTAGATTTCTTCCTATTATAAGAACCTTTGCACCGATATTTGCAGGTATTGTAAAACTCAACTTTCGGGAATATTTTATTTATAATCTGATTGGTGCATTTTTATGGGTATTCTTGATGACACTATTTGGTTACTTCGTAGGCACATGGTGGGCTAATGCTAAAGATTATCTTGAATATATTATTTTAGGAATTGTTGTAATAACGTGGATCCCTGTTATTACAACTTACTTGAAAGAACAAAAATCAAAAAAAGCAAAAATAAATTAATCTTCTGAATACACAACGCTTGAAAAAAATCCATGATTTAGTATTTATTTTTCTCATAATACTACTAATCAGTACTCAATTTTTAATTCAACGCTTTTTTTTCTTAGACACAAAAATTACTCTTCTAGCTTTATTTATAGACTTATCCTTTAATATCTTATTAGGTGTATGTCTTGTGGGACTTTATATAAAAAAATATACTCCCGATAAATTCAGAATAATATTAGTAGGTATATTTTTATTTGAACTAGTGATTGGAATTTTTATTCGAAAACTAATGCTTCCGTATGGTACTGCTATCATGTTAATAGGGTTATTAGGAGTATTGGCGACGTGGAGATATACTCATAAAAATAGACTTCGATTTTTACAAAATAATAAATAATACTCTAAGGCATCTCCGCCATTTTTATTAGGATTTTTTCTAATCTTGCAATTATAATTGAATTGGTACAAGTATAATTATTAGCCATTAATGAAAAACTATGAAGCTCTCCCGATTTAGAAGTAAAATACCCACTGTAGCATATTACTTTACTAAGCGTGCCACTCTTAACTCTTATATTACCTTCACCACAGGTTCCTTTACAAAGCCTAGCTACAGTGCCTGTTGAACCAGCTACTGGCAAGGAAGCATAGAACGTTGGAAAGACAGTAGAGTCTTTAGAAATAAGAGACAATCCTTTGCATAATTGAGAAGCCGAAATACCATTATTGGGAGACATTCCACTTCCATCGTACATAAACCACCCTGTTGTTTCCAAACCTTTTTGTTTCCAGAATTCTTGTATCGCTTTCACTCCTGAATCGATGGAAGCATCTGCATATTTCTTATACCCACAAACTCTCAACAATGCTTCCGCACTTAAATTTATACTGTACATATTCGTTTGTTTGACAATTTCCCGCAATGGAGGAGAAGTATAAGTAAATATGACTTTTCTTTTTAATACGTTAATATTTTTCTTAAGCAAAACATACGGCTCAGTTTCTATTTTAATATTTTTACTAGTAAGTATAGAATTAAGAAGCGAAGCACATAATAATGGTGGATCAGGTAAAGAACCACGTACGGCAAATTGATCCGAATTTGCTGGAATAGTACCTTTGATATAGATAAATTTTGACCTCGGTGCAGCATAAACATAAGCATTATCTCCTGATCCAGCAACGCCTGTTTTTACTTCGTTAAAAAAACTAATATCCTTCAAAACAGGCATCGTTCTAATCAGTCGCGCAGAATCACCCACAGTAGTTCCTTTGAAATAAAGTCTGTATAAATTCTCATTAATATTTAATCCAAAAATTCCCGCACCATAATAATTACCAATATCGCCCCATGGCCAATGATCTGGAATGGCATTCAAATCAAAGATAGTTGGGTCTGCTACCACAGCTCCTCTTATCTTCTTAATTCCCGCCTCGGTTATTTTTTTTGCCCATATAGCAACCAATTCTTCGTAGGCAGGATAACCTTTGTAGCGATCTGAACCTAAGGTAGGATCTCCACTTCCTGTTATATAAATATTACCCGTAAGCACCGAATCTTTTATTTCTCCATCGTATTCAAGTAATGTTTTAAATACAAAATTTTCACCTAAAATGCCTAAGGAAGCAGCAGTAGTTAGTAATTTAAGATTTGAAGCAGGAGAAAGATTTTTTATTGCGTCTTCAGAAAAGACCACTTTGCCCGTTTTTATTAAATTCACGCAAACACCTAAATGACCGAATTTCATGATAGGATCCGAAGAAAGTTTCTGAATTTCCATCCTAAGATTAGTTTCTTCAAGTTTTTGTGCATTTATCGATATGGCCATAACTACCATAACAAGAGGGGTAAAGATAACTATAGAAAAAAAGCGACTAATACACATTGTTGACTTTCAGATAATTATAAATTTAAATTTAACGCCATTTAGATAACGATCAAAAGTATCATTGATGATCTATAATTGCATAATTACTAATAATTATACTATTTTTGTACTATTAGTAGTGGGGATATATGCAATCTATCAGTCTTAAAGATAATAAAATTTCTTACAAAGGAGTTTATATAGCAGCATTTGTAATTTCATGTTGGTTTGCAACTATTCTTTTTGCATTCAACTATGCTACAACGCTCTTCAATCCTTGGAATATTTTACTAATACTTCTTCTAACACATCTTTATACAGGATTATTTATTACTGCACACGACTCTATACACGGTACCGTAAGCAAGAACTCAACACTCAATAATTTTATCGGTAAATTATGTGTCATTCTTTATGCTTGTTTTTCTTACAGTAAAATAAAAGAAAAGCATCATAACCATCACAAATTTGTCACTAGCGAAAAAGATCCTGATTACGATAACAGTAATTTTTTTCTATGGTTTTGGAAGTTTATGAAAAATTATATGGTGATAAGTCAACTTTTACTTATGGCTTTTTTATATAATGTATTAAACTTAGGATTGGGAATACCTAAACTTAACTTAGTTCTATTTTGGATTATTCCACCGATACTAAGTTCTCTACAGTTATTTTATTTCGGTACTTATCTTCCTCACAAAAATCCAGAAGAAATTCATAATAAATTCAAATCTAGGTCACAAAACATTAATATTTTTTGGGGGTTTATTTCCTGTTATTTTTTCGGTTACCACTACGAGCATCATTCTAGGCCTTCAACTCCATGGTGGAATCTTTGGAAAGAAAAAACGCCTCAACTAAAATAATAGTATGACTAATGTCATTGTAGGAAATAATTCTTTATGTAATTTTGTGGTGCTTAAAAAAATAAAAATTATATATGTCTAATACTCAAAAAACCTGTGCTGTTATAGGTTCTGGCATAGCAGGTATAGGTGCAGCTATACGTATGGCGAATAAGGGATATAAAGTAACCGTATTTGAACGAAATAGCTATCCGGGAGGTAAATTATCTACTTTTGAAAATAACGGTTATCGTTTTGATTTTGGACCATCTGTATTTACAATGCCTCAAAATGTAGAAGACTTATTTACGTTATCAGGCAAAGACATAAAACAGTATTTTGAATATGTACAACTTAACCCTGGCTATAAATATTTCTACGAAGACGGAACAGTTTTAAATGCCTACTTTCCAAAAGAGAAATTTGCTGAAGAAGTTTCAAAACTAACAAATGAAACAAAAGAGACTATTTTAGATTATTTAAATTATTCTGAAAAAATATACGACCTTACCAAAGAAGTATTCTTATTTAACTCTCTTCATAAAATAAAAAATTTCTTCAACCGTCATGTTTTTAAAGGACTTGTAAATTTTGGAAAAATTGATGCCATGAAAACAATGAATGAGGTAAACAAGAAATGGTTTAAAGACCCTCGTTTGGTACAACTTTTCAATCGTTATGCAACCTACAATGGCTCTAGTCCTTTCTTAGCTCCTGGCACTATGAACGTAATTCCACACCTTGAAATTAATATGGGAGTATTTTATCCTAAAGGGGGAATGGTATCCATCACTAATTCATTAGTGAAATTAGGTCAAGACCTAGGGGTCAATTATGAATTCGATAATGGTGTTACTGAAATCCTTTTAGAAGGCAAAAAAGCAAAAGGTGTAAAAACTGAAAAAGGTTCTTATGATTTTGATGTAGTAATTAGCAACATGGACGTATATAATACTTACCATAAACTAATCCCTAATCATAAACGTCCGGAAAAAATATTAAAACAAGAAAAATCAAGTTCGGCAATTGTGTTTTATTGGGGTATCAAAAAAAGTTTTGATCAGTTTGGTTTGCACAATATTCTTTGGGGAAAAGAATATGAAAAAGAATTTGATACCGTTGTAAACAAAAAAAATATTTACAAAGACCCTACGATATATATAAACATCACTTCAAAACACTCTCCTGCTGATGCGCCCGAAGGTTGTGAAAACTGGTTTACAATGGTCAATGCACCTCACAATAGTGGACAAGATTGGGATAAAATAGTTGAGGAAACAAGGGAAAATATGATCGCTAAAATTAGCAGGATTTTGAAAACTGATATTCGACCGTTCATAGAATGTGAAAGTTTATTTACTCCAGTTATTTTAGAACAGAAAACAGCCAGCGCTTTAGGAGCTATTTACGGTAATGCTTCAAATAATAAGTTCGCTGCCTTTATGCGCCATTCCAATTTCCATAATTCAATAAACAATCTTTATTTTTGTGGAGGCACAGTACATCCAGGACCTAGTATACCACTGTGTTTGATGAGTGCTAAAATTGCTACTGACATGATTCCTAATGTTTAATGTTTAAGGTTTAAGGTTTAAAGTTTAGGGTTCAAAGTTTAAGGTTTAGAGTAAATCACTTTTTTAAACTTTAAACCTTCAACTTTAAACTTTTAACTTCCCAACATACTTATAAACTCGTCTTCTGAAATCATTTTTATATTTAACTTAGTAGCTTTCTCTAATTTTGCAGGGCCCATATTATCGCCGGCTACTAAATAATCTAACTTCGCAGAGATTGAAGAAATTATTTTACCACCGTTGGCTTCTATTTTTTCTTTCAATTCTTCTCGACTATATTTTGAAAAAACACCAGATATTAGAAATGATTTTCCATTGAAAATTTCACTTTCTTTTATAACAATTTTTTCTTCTGCTATAAATTGAAGTCCTACTTTTTGAAGTCTATCAACAAAATGTACATTTTCTTCTTGCGAAAAATAATCTAACACACTACGTGCAATACGCTCTCCTATTTCATTTACCGCTATTAGTTCTTCATAACTAGCCTGCTTCAACGCTTCAATATTCTTAAAATGACTAGCGAGTTTATCGGCTACTGTATTGCCTACAAAACGAATTCCAATAGCAAACAATACTAAATGAAAAGGGATTGTTTTTGTTTTCTCCAACCCTTTCAAAACATTGTTGGCCGATTTCTCTCCAAATCTTTCTAGGCTCATCAACTGTTCAAAAGTTAAATCGTATAAATCAGCAGGGTCTTTAATCAGACCTCCTTCAAACAACGATTCAATTGTTTCAGGACCAAGACCATCAACATTCATTGCTTTGCGCTGAATAAAATGTTCAATCTTTCCTTTAATCTGAGGCGGACAACCCTTTTCATTGGGACAGTAATGATTGGCTTCTCCTTCTTTACGTATTAAGAGGCTGTTGCATTCTGGACAACTATCAATATATACAAGTGTTTCAGAATTTTCTAACCGTTTTGTCAAATCAATGCCCGTAACTTTCGGAATAATCTCTCCTCCTTTTTCAACAAAAACGGTATCGCCAATTCTCAATCCTAATCGTTCGATTTCATTGGCATTGTGAAGAGACGCACGCTTTACACGTGTACCTGCCAATTGAACAGGTTTTAAATTTGCTACAGGCGTTACCGCCCCTGTTCGTCCTACTTGATACGAGACAGATTCTAAAACAGTAGCAACACTTTCCGCTTTAAATTTATAAGAGATTGCCCAACGTGGACTTTTAGCTGTAAAGCCCAATGCCTCTTGTTGACGAATGTTATTTAGTTTCAAAACAATTCCATCAATGCTTAAAGGCAAATCCCAACGATGCTTATCCCAGTAATGGATATAGTCCATTACTTCTGAAATACCTTTGCATATTTTATAGGTTTTAGAAACATTAAAACCCCATTTTTCTAAAAGTGCAATCGAATCAGCATGGGTTTCTACTTTCAAATCGTCCACTAATAAAGTGTATAAAAAACAATCGAGCTTCCGTTTAGCCACTACGGCAGAATCTTGCATTTTTACTGTTCCTGAAGCAGCATTTCTAGCATTGGCTAATAACGGTTCTCCAATATCTTCTTTCTCTTTGTTTATGGCATCAAACACACTTGAAGGCAAAAACACTTCCCCTCTTACATCAAACTCATCAGGAATGTCTGTAGCGTTAATTTTAAGGGGTATAGTGCGAATTGTTTTTGCATTGGCTGTAATGTCATCCCCTTTTACTCCATCGCCTCTGGTAACAGCTGTTTTAAGTATGCCCTTTTCATAAGTAAGACTGAGTGCTACACCGTCAAATTTCAATTCACATACATATTCGAAATTGTCACCTATTTCTTTTTTAATACGATTATCAAATTCTGTAAGATCTTCTTCTGAATAAGTATTTCCCAACGATAACATAGGACGTTTATGGACTATGTTCACAAACTCTTTAGTAACAGTCCCTCCTACTCTTTGGGTAGGAGAATCCTCTTTTTTATATTCTGGAAACGCTACTTCAAGTTTTACCAATTCAGCTAATAACTGATCAAAATCATAATCAGGGATTACGGATTTACTATTCTGATAATATTCTTGATTATAATAATTTATTTTATCTGAAAGTTCTTCAATGCGTTTTTGAGCGTCTAGCGTATCCATTATTCAAAATAATTTGATACGAAGATATAAAAAAACATATTAAACTAAAACAGCCTGTATATCTTAATATATACAGGCTGTTAGAACATAAAGATTTACAAATTAAAAATTATTTAATTTTTGTAAAACGAATTAGCTTTTCTTTCGATTCAGAAATTACTTTCAAATAATAAACACCTGCTGCAAGATCAGCTACATTAACTTCTTTTGGAGAAGCAGTAAATGTAGCTACTTCAAGTCCTAGTAAGTTATATATTTTCGCTTGGTACTGAGCATCCATACCCGCGATTGTCAATACATCTGTTGTAGGATTTGGATATACAGATACGTTAGCAAATACAGCATTTTCAATTTCTGTCACTTTAGCTCCTTTGATAGTAACCGCAGCAGGTTGCTCATTAAAATAAGCTGTGATTTTACCTAGATCTGAAGAAGATAATTGTCCACCAACAGTCTTTACTTGCAAAAACACTACTGGTTGATCTGTTACTAGACCACTTTCCGTATACGTCGTAAGCAACAATTTAGCAGCCTCAACATCATTCCAATCATAGCCTACTGTTCCAAATAAATTATTTTTAGAAACAGATTCAACAGCAATAGAAGCTTCGGTATAATCAACTTCTAAATCTATTCCATAAAATGTTTGGTTTGAAACATAGGTCACTGGAATAGTAAAAGTATTATTTCCTAAAGAAACTGCTTTTGAAAGATCGAATACCAATTCATGTTCTGAAGCGATCTTTGCATTAGCACTGTTAGAACTAACCCAGCTACCATTTACATCTCCTAATAAAATTCCTTGGTACACAACATCTGCTGCGCTTGTACAAGCTGCACTAATCAATGATACTCCTAAACATTGTGGCACGGTAGGTACTTTATTTTTACTCATCCCTGCAGTGAATGTTGGGTTGGTTAGTGTTGCCTGATCAATAAAAACCCAGTCTTTTGATTTTGTATAAGTAGGAGAAGGAACTAGAGTAGTACCATCAAAAACATAATTCGAAACTTGTGGAAACTCACAATTGTTAGCATTTATACTTCTTTGAGAAATAAGAGCCGCATCACCTGCCGTTACTTTTACATCGAGATTAACATCGGCTGAAATTAGCTCATATACAGTAGGATTAGCGATAGTCATGTTACTAATCTGTGCAGCCATATTTCTATCTGCAGAACCAATTACACTTTGCACGTTTGCACAACTTAATGCAGGTACTGAAAAATCTCCAAGAATATCTCTTTCCACTTTTAAAGCTGAGCTGTTTGCTATATCATAGCTAAATAAACCTGTTGATGATAAATTCGAAACAGCTGTTCCTGTTGAGCTACAAGCAGCATCAGTTCCAGTAAAACTAGTCGTAGTATTCCCTACAACACCAGTAATTCTTTTGGTTGATGCAGTGCTATTTCTGTAGTTCAATTGACCTTTCATTGGTCTTGAATATATAAACTTTCCAGAAGTGGCAGCACAAACTGTTTGAGAAGACAGTGGCATACTTTCTTCAATACCATCTGAAGTAATATAAGAAGTACCTGGGATGGCTCCAGAAGCCAAGTTGAAGTTTACACAAATGATATCGCCTAATCCTGACATATAAGTATTGGCAGGAGCACCATTTAAATAAAGTGTTAAGTAAACTTTACCAGGTATATTTTTATTCAATACGTATGTTGCATAAGAAGTGGCAACCGCTCCAAGTGTTGCCGTACCTGTTGGTGTTAATTTAGTTGCATCATAATTCAATACAAAATCTAATCCGATAATTCCATTGTTTAGTGTTGAAACAGCTTTAATAGGAATACAGAAAGAAGTTGCACCTCCGCAAGCAGTTTGGATAGAGCCAATAGAATAAGGACTAGAAGCAGTTAATGTCAAGGAAGCCGAAGCTGAGCCACAAGTATTGCTGGCTGAAACAGCAACAGAAGTAATTGTTACACCGAAATTAACAACGATTGAATTGGTCGTTGCTCCAGAAACAATAGTTGCTCCTGTAGGAACCGTCCAAGAATAAGTAACACCAGATTGATTCGTGACGCTATAGATTACGCCTAGTTGATTTGGACAAATATTTGTACTTCCAGAAATTGTTAGCGCTGTAGGTGTTGAACAGGTTACAAAAGGATCAATGTAATTTGCAACGCCATCGCTGTCTTCATCTCCTGTACCTTCGGCCAAATCTGTGAGTCCATCATCATCCGAATCTAGATCTATATAATTTAAGTTACCGTCTCCATCCGTATCAACCGATCCACCTTCTATACTATCTAAAATACCATCATTATCACTGTCGGTATCTAATGCATTTATAGTTGCATCACCGTCCGAATCTACTATTCCATCTTGTCCATCAGCGATACCATCTTCATCCGTATCTGAATTGTTTGGATCTGTTCCTATAATTACTTCGTCACAATCAACTAAACCATCACCATCTGTATCTGCAACATTTTCTTGAACGTTTTTTGAAAAAGTAGTTCCAGTACAACCTCCATTAGATTCAACAACAGTAAAAGTGCCAGAGGTAAACCTTGTGAAATTTACTATTATTGAATTTGAATTATTTGTTATGATACTAACACCTGCTGGTACAGTCCAAGCATAAGTAGAAGCATTGGTAGCAGTTACGGAATAGGTAACATTCTGAGTAGTGGTACAAACAGCACTAGGTCCATTTATCGTAAGCGTAGAGAAAGTTATACAATCCACGGGATCAATATAATTTGCAATGCCGTCACCGTCTACGTCTCCAGTTCCTTCACTAAGATCAGACTTACCATCAGCATCACTATCTGTATCCATAAAATTAGGATTTGCATCTCCATCTGTATTTACAATTCCTTCAATAGCATCTGAGATACCATCGTTGTCGGAATCCAAATCGAGTAAATTTGGAGTGGCATCTCCATCGGTATCAATTATGCCATCTACAGCATCCAAAATTCCATCACCATCCGAATCGTTTGAGGATGGATTTGAGCCAAGGGAGATTTCTAAACAATTTCCTAGAGCATCCGCATCAGCATCTCCATTATCTAACGAAATAGTTTTACTTGAAGGAGTTCCTACACAAGCATTATTTGTTTCTGTTACAGTGATAGCTCCAGAAGCAAATCCCGAATAATCAACTGTAATAGTATTAGTACCTTGTCCACTAAAGAGTGTTGCACCTGAAGGTATAGTCCATGTATAAGAAGAAGTAGGATTGTTTGTTACAGAATATTCAACTCCATTTTGATTACTACAAATTTGGCTAGTACCCGTTATAGTTGAAGTTGAAACAGTAGTGATTGTTATAGCCTTTACAACCGAAGCAGCTACACAAGTACCATTATTTTCTGTTACGGAAATGTTGCCCGAAGTAGTTCCAAAATTAACTATAATAGAATTAGTACCTTGACCAGAAACTAGGATTGAGCCAGAAGGGACCGACCAGTTATAATTAGAGCCTGAATGTGTATCCACAGAATAAATACCACCGCTCTGCCCTGCACAAACATTTGAATTTCCTGCTATAACCGAAGTTACTAATGGTGCTACCGTTACTGATTTAGTAACAGGATAACTATAACATGTATTTCTATATTCAGAAACAGTAACGTCTCCGCTAGTAGAACCCATCTGCACATTAATACTTGAGGTATTATGACCAGAAGTGATTACAGCTCCAGCAGGCACTGTCCAATAATAAGTAGTACCAGGAGTATTCGTTACATTAAAATTGACAGCTGTTTGATTGGGACATACGGTGGAACGTCCATTTATTGAAGAAGTCACCACGGTAGGAATAACCTCCAATTGATTTATCGGCTGGTAATACAATCCATTGGTGTTAAAAGAAGCATATAGTTTTGAATTAAAAACAAGAACTGCTCTTGGATAAATTGAATTTAAATTCACCCCAGCACTACTCATTATTAAGCCACAAGAATTAGACTCGGTGGCTCGATAAATACCTTGGCTTGAAATTAAATATAAATTATTCCCAGCTACATAAATAGAAGTCAATTGAGAAATGTTTGTTCCAATAGGAAAAAATCTTGACCAATTAGTACCATTATCAATGCTTTTATACAAAATACCATTTGAGATCGTATAATGAATTCCATTTGCAATTACATAATCAAAAAAATTCACACTTGGGATACCATTCATACTTATTGACGACCACGATGCCCCGCCGTCACTTGTTTTATAAATTCCGTAACCATAATAAACAGTATAAATATCATTGCCAGAACCATAAAATTTACTCATTGTTGAATTTGCAGGTACCGCTGAAGTTTTTACAACAGGTAACCAACTTGCCCCATTGTCAACACTCCTATACATGTTCCCACTAGAAGAGCTAACCCAAAGGGAATTATCTGTACTTCCTAAATAATGTGAATTATTAGCGGGTATTCCTGAACTTGATAGTACCCATGTCACACCATTGTCTGTGCTTTTGTAACTACCATCTGAATGTGTCAAAAATAAAGTGTTGTTATAAACTATTAGATCAAATACAGCCTTATAAGCCATGTTTAAACCATTGTTACAACTTTGCCAAGTAGCCCCATTATCACTACTTTTGTATAATCCACTAACATAGGCAACAGCAAATAGAATTCCATCTTTCTGAACCACTTTAGTAATAAAGGTATTACTTAATCCTGTACTACTATAGTTCCAATTACTACCCGCATCAATTGTTTTATAGACACCCACCTTGTCAACCAAGGCAAGTAATTCATTTGTACCTACATCAATTAAACTGTTAATTGGTAATTTCACAATTCCATTGCCTGCAGGAGTCCAGTTAATCCCCCCATTGATACTTTTATAAACAAAATTTGTTTCGCTTGCGCTTCCTGAGCCCAATCCTAAATAGAGAGTACTGCCTTCTAAAAGAATATCTTTTTTTTCTCCAACAGGAGGACTACTCATATAAACCCAAGTATCCGTCCCCTCTTCTCTTTTATAAAGGGAGAATGAATTACAAATTGCTATAAAAGTAGTGTTGTATTTAATAATTTTTCTACATAAAAAAGTGGAAGCTCCAACACCAGCATTATTTGCAACCCAAGTAACTCCGTTATCCGTACTTTTGAAAATACCGTTAAAATAAGTTCCTACTAAAAACTCTGTAGGTGTTTTAATAATGGATTGTAAATAGCAATTGTTATTAGTAGTAGGAAAAGAATATAATAAAGTAGTGGTTGTTCCTCCATCTATACTTTTAAATAATTCATTTTTAATGGTTCCAATATATAAGTCATCGGCAGTACCATAAATTACAGTAATGTTTGATGTAGTCGCGATACTCGACTTTACTTGCCAGGAGGCTCCGTTATCACTACTTGTAAATAATTTTACTCCTGAATAATTTACACCCGCATACAAAATCCCCTCTGAAGCATAAAGGAAAGAAATTTGATGGTTGATAGTAAGACCGTTTGATGAAAGGGTCCAATTCGTTCCTCCATCCGTGCTTTTATAAACACCGTTGGTTCCAGCCACAAAAATTGTCGTTCCTATTTTTACAGGATACTTAACATCTCCGCCGTAAAGTCCAGCATTCTGCCATTGACTGTAAGAGATTGATGAAGCATAAAGGCATATCATTGCACATAGCAATAACTGCTTGAATGTTTTTGATAAAAAAGTTTTCATAAAGTAAGTAAATTAGTGGTTTCTAAATTGAGATAGTAGAACAAAACTAAAGAACAGTTTTTGATTTTCCAAACCTATTTTATTAAATAATCTAATCAAACTGGTTATCTATTATCACTTTATGCGTAATTAATTGTGTTTTTTTTGATATTTTTTAGCAATAACGAATATAATTTTTTAAAGAATTAGAAATATAATTCTTTAATGAGAAGGATTAGGCAACAGCTTTTCTCCTGCAACATGTTTTTAAGAAAAGCAATTCTTAGGGAAAAAATTCCATTTTACAGAACATGAAAACGCCGTTGCCAGAGAAAACCTCCTACAACGGCGCAATACTTTAAAATAACTACCTAATTTTACTAAATTTAATCCTACGACTTCCACTCTCAGACTTTACTGAAATAATATAAAGACCAGAAGCTAAAGACGAAATCGCAATAGCATTTTCATTTCTACTAGCATATACTTGCTCTCCTGTGATGCTATTTATTTCTACCGTAAATTCACCGAAAATCGCTGAAAGATAAATCATATCTAAAGCGGGATTAGGATATACCGACAATCCACTCAAATTATTTTCGCTATCTACTGTTTTTATGACCCCGTCCACTTCTGATCCATTTATTAATGCTCTGAAAGTAGTTCCCCAACTTTCTTTTTCCATACTGCTTGTATTGGTTACTTCAATATAATAAACGGGAGCTCCTTCTGATAAGGCATTCATTGTATAACCACCTATTACAAGTTTTCCATTATTCAATTTATTCCAAGCATAAACGATTTCTTGTTTAGCATTTATCACATTAAGAATACTAATTAAACTTTCATCATAGTCTACTTGCAAATCAAAGGCTTGAGAAGTATCTCCTGCATATTGATAAACTGGTATCAAATAGGAATCATTTTCAGTTTTGATCGATTTTGAAAGATCAATAACTAGTGTGCCTTCTGAATAGGTAGGTGTATAACCTGCAAGGCTGCCAGAAGTCTTTATATTGCTAAACCCTTGGTTATTAAATTTTGGATTGGCAACATCTCCAAGCAAAATGCCTCTATACACCTCAGTAGGAATATCACTACAAGTACCATTAGAAACTTTCCTTATAGGAAGACAGGTGGAATAGGCTGGCAGAGCCTTGTCTAATGAAAAACCAACACCATCATTCAATGGATATGATGTACTTCTTTTAAATGGAATAGAAGTAAACGTAGTATTATCTAAGAAAACCCAATCTACTTTAGGAGAAACCGGCTGCTGAGTATACGATCCATTCACTAAACGATCTAAAATGAAAGAGGCATCGTTACCATTTACATATCCACTAAAATCAACATCTGCTGCTATCATATCATACATTGTAGGCAATGGACTAGTTAAGCCTGCTCCCAACTGATTTATTCTCAACGCATCATTGCTATTAATATAACCAAATACATCTGTAGTATTGGCTATATCTCTTTTAATCGAAATATAATCTCCAGTAGAAATATCGTATTCAAAATTGCCTGAAACATCAGGCAATGTAGTAAAGGTAGAAATACCGCATGATGCAGAAGTAGCACCATTTATAACAGAAGGTAAAAATTGAGAAGGTGCAGCACTATTATACCCAAGTGGTGTAGAAGTATTGCTTAATAATAATTTACCTTTTAATAAAGTTTCCGCATTCACAATCGTCACAAGTCCTATGGAAGCTGGGCATACCGCTGTTTGTCCTCCCGCTTCTAAACCTTCTTGCAAGGTAGTGATTGTTATAGGTGTAAAATCCCCAGGTATTGCTCCAAATTTTACATCAAAATTAAACGAGACAACATTCCCACCACCACTGAAGGTACCAGTGCTTGCGTATACGCTATACATTAAAATCGCTGAAGAAGCATTTAAAGAATAATTATAATAGTTTTGATTTAGATTCGATAGACCAACTGATGTAAGCACAGGACCAGGCGTATATTTTGTAGGAGCTCCTGTTAATGATATGACTCTAGGATCGTAGGTAAAACCTAGATTAAAACTTTTAACTCCTGCAGATATAGCTGGTGTTGTTATTTGAATTGCAAAACTACCTGAATTACAAGATACATTTACAGCAGGTACTACATAACTAGCACTTACTCCGATACTACTTACAGCCTTCGTAATAAGCCCTTCAGCACAGCCACCCGCAAGTGTTTTAAGAACAGTAATATTTCCTGAAGTAAAGTTAGTATACCCAACTACAATGCTTTGAGTACCTTGTCCAAAAATAATAGTTGCCCCTGTAGGAACTGTCCAAAAATAAGTTGAACCAGACGTATTTGGCAAACTGTAAGAAATCAATTGAGCATTTGCACAAACCTTGTCTGGACCAAACATAGAGCTAGTTGCACTAAGCGCCGAACTAACAGTCAAATTTGCTGAGACAGGTTTGCAAGCAGCAGGATCATTCAACTCTACTTGGATAACTCCAAAACTATTGAAATTAGAATAAGTAACACTAATTGAATTTGTGTTCTGGCCTGATAGTATTGTAGCTCCAGTAGGCACAATCCAAGTATAGCTAGCTCCTACTCTATTCGTTGTTGAATAGGTTACAGAAGACTGATTAGGGCACACTGTTGCTAATCCTGTAATTCCAATCGTCATTAACGGTGGTTTATTTGCTACCGTAAGAGTACTTGAAGCAGCACAACCTGTTGCATCTGATTTTGTTACGGAAACAGTAAACGTTGGATTATTTGATGTAGAAAGCGTAATTTGATTCGTACCGTTTCCTGTTGTTACATTCCCTGAAGTTGTTTGCCAAAAATAACTTTCTCCTGCTAAACCAGTTGCTACATTATAACTATTGCCATTGCTATAGATACAGGTAGAGGCGGGCCCAGTGATGGAAGAGATATTGAGTTTCCTTGTTACCGTTTTACTGATTGTGGCACTTTCACATCCTTGCAAATTTACTGCCTTTACTGAAATAGTATGGCTTCCTTGAGAGGCTAATAAGTTAAATTGTCCTAAATTAAATTGTTGACTGTTCAGTGTTCCTCCATTATCAACAGACCAAACATAATTAACAGTGCTTATACTTGGTTGAGCAAAATAAGATTCTGGTATATTATTAGCACAAAATTGGTCTGCTCCTGTAATTGATGTTAATACAGGGCCTGTAGAAGGTGTAATTGTAAAAGGTGCACTCGTTGCAGTACAACCATTTGCTGTTGTTTCTGTTACTGAAATAGCTCCTGTTGTGGTTCCTGTGGTGACTGTGATGCTGTTTGTTCCTTGTCCAGAAGTAATGGTATAGTCGGAAGGGACTGTCCATGTGTAGGTGGAGGTAGATTGATTATTTACATTGTAAATTTTGTTTGATTGATTATCACAAGTAAAAGCAATACCTGAAATGATAGGAATAGAAGTATTAGAACAGTCTATATAAGGGTCAATATAGTTAGGAGTTCCATCACTATCTTCATCTCCCGTTCCTTCTTCAAGGTCTGTAAAACCATCGGCATCAGAATCTAGATCTAGATAATTTTTTATATTATCTCCATCAGTATCTATAATTCCTCCTTCTATATTATCTGTGATATTATCATTGTCACTGTCAAAATCTAATGCATTTATTAATCCATCATTATCTGTATCAATAATGTCATCTACACCATCGTATATGCCATCGCCATCAGAATCAGGATTGATCGGATCTGTACCAATAGTTTCTTCTTCACAATCTTTTAACACATCACCGTCTGTATCCAATTGACTTATTACCAAAATTTTTATTGCAATCGGACCAGTACATCCAGAATTTGATTCGACGACGGAAACTGAACCACCAGAGAAACCTGAAAAATCGATTATGACTGAATTTAGATAACTGGAAACAATAGTAGCATTAGAAGGAACAATCCATGAATAACTGTTGGAAGTATTATTTGATAAAGCGGTATAAGTTACCCCATTTTGATTTGTACAAATGGAAGCTTCCCCGCTAATAGAACTGACTAAATTTGGTTGATTTGGGATGTCGCTTTTAGGGCGAAGATATATGTTTCCATAATTAGAAATACCAGCTATTATAGTAGAAGAAATAGAATGATATCCAATACTAACAATATTTGCAGAATTACTAACAGGGATATTATCGCTAGAAGAAGCCGTTGCCCAACAAATTCCATTATCAGTACTTTTGAAAATATTTCCTCCAGAAGACCCTGCTAAGATTTCGTTTCCATTAATACTATATAATGTGTTGCAAGAAGCATTGTACATACCTCCTGATGACGAAATCCAATTCGTACCATTATCATTAGATCGGTATAACCCTTGGTTAGTTCCTGCAAATATTATCCCGTTGTTATAAAGCATTGTTTGTATTGAACTATTGGGAATTCCTGAAGTAGATGCAATCCAATTCGTGGAGTTTAAAGGATCAATTTTATAGATACTAGTATTTCCTGAAGAGGTAGAGGTTGTCTGAGCATAAAGATAGGTTCCATCAGAAATTAAATCATTTATAATTTCGCTAGAAAGACCTGTACCAAAATTAGACCAAGTGTTATTGCCCGTATTATATTTGTATACTTTTCCAATACTTCCTACATATAGATCGTTCCCAATTGAGGTGACCTTAGAAAGAAAAATTCCATTAATACCAGAGCCATGTATAGACCAACTATCTCCTCCGTCAACAGAGCGATAAATTCCTACAGACGGAATTACCGCATATATGTTTGTGCCATCAGTAAATAAATCTTTCACATACATTGAGGAGAGAGGAATTCCTACATTACTCTGGGACCATTGAGCGCCTCCATCTGTGGATGTGTGAATACCTATTCGTTCCATAGCCGCTAGCAATTTATTATTGAATTCAATAAAATCGTTCACTTGTATTCCACCACTAAGACCAGTATTAGCACTTATGCTGACACTATTATTACCTAATGCATTTTTATGTACACCAAGTCCATTACTAGCTGCAAATACAGTGTTGTTATATATAACAAGATCTAGTATTGCTTCGGATGAAAGAGAAGAAAGAGAAGTAGAAATAGACCAATTATTATTAGTTGTACTATAAACGTATAATTTAGAATTAAATACTGTATATAATTCGTTATTATATGAATAGAGTGATTGATGAGCTCCTGGTAAATTATTTGTGTAATACCAACTATCACCATAGTTGTCAGAACGGTAGGTACCATCATTTGTAGATATATAAAGGCTATTTCCTTGAGAGGTTATATCTAAAACTCCGTTAGAATTACCAACCATACTAGTTATGATTGGTTGCCAATTACCTGTAAAGTTATTCAATCTATAACCACCTCCCGTATTAACAGCATATAGATTATTGTTGAAACTAAATATTTTAGAAATGGTATATATACCATCATTTGCATAACTACTAATACTAGTCCATGTTATCCCTTGATCTGAGGACTTATATACATGATAAGATGTATTTACATAATAATCTCCTCCATTTTTTACCATAGAAAGTGGAAAATATCCATCAAGTCCTACAGAAGCATTGATCCATGTTATTCCTCCATCAGAAGATTTATGTAATCCTGAATTAGTAAATCCAGAAAACAGCTCATTTCCATTCGTGTAAAGAATATTTGTTGTTTGTTTAAATTCAAAAGACGAATTTATTGAAATCCTATCCCAACTAAGCCCAGCATTGGTAGTTTTAAATAATCCATTATTTGTTCCGGCGTATAGCGCATCTGTTGAAGAGTCATAAATTAATGAACTAACTAATCCTCCGGAGGGAGGTGAAGCTGGAAGATTCCATTGAGCAAATACTCTAGGAACAAAAGATATTAGACTTACTGATAATAAGAAGATGATTTTTTTCATTCTAGTTGATAATTAAAATAGCTGTAGATTCACAAATGTACTTATAAACCAACACAATGCAATTGTAAGTTTTAATAGAAAAATAGTGTTTTATATAGATTTCAAGCCGTAAGGCAGGAGCTTTCTCCTACAATATGTTTGTATGAAGAGCGCGGTTGACACTAACTATTGACAACTAAAAATTATTCTACTCAACACTGCAATCAACTAAATCGATATCTAAAATCATATTTAATAACTTTATTTTCATACACTTAACATTTTTACAGAAAGATTGCGAACAAAAAAATTAAATTTAATCCTGTGAAAAAAGTAAAAATATTGTTTTTATGAGTGTGAAAAATGTACTTTACTAGAACAACTATTAATCAAGAATTAGTAAACTGGGCCAATTAGAATCAGCGAAAACCATTGCGTTTAAGAAGGACAAGGCAAGTAAGAAAATCTTCGGTAGTAAAAACAGGGAGTAATCATTTAACTACAACTTAAGGCAACATACATGAAAAATAAATAATTGATTAAAGTATTAGAATAAAAATAATTATAGCTAACAATATTAATTTTATACTCTTAAACCTTTCGTTTTTATATTGAAATAAAAAAAGCTCCTATATTAAATTCTAAAATTAAAACATTTAGTACATTCATAAATAAAATCATAATGCGCATTAATCACCTAATTATTAATTTAAAAAACCTTTTTAAGCACTAAAAACAATTGCAATCATTTTTAATGTAACCTTTTTCCCTTTCTATCAGTATAAATCCTTACATATTGAGAATACAGTAATGGAGTTGTTTTTTGGGTTGAACTTTTTCTCATTTTAAATTTTATTTTAAGTACGTTTTTACATTTTAATTATTAATTATTTATAACCCTTAAACCTTTTAAAACTATGCAAATACCACAACAAATTTATTTTAAAAACGCTTCTCCAAAGGGAGCTAAGCTTACTGCAACAATAGAAGGGAATGATTTACCTAATATAATTCAGGTAAAAGGAACCAATGATATTGCAAAAGTAAAAAGAACCAGAGATCATGATAGACCAAATAGTTGGGGACCAGAAGATGAACGTGATGAACGTGAAGACGATGATGAATATGATCGTGATCAACATGGTTGCCATAGAAGTACGGTGGCAAAATGGGATTCAAAATGCAAATATACAAGCCTGAAACAAACCTTACTTTTTATTAAAAAAAGAAATTGTACTAGAGTAGTGCAAGAAGCAAGTTATGATGAACAAGGAAAATTAATTATTGTTACCCCTACATCGACCATTTCAACTTCAAGTGGCATAGCATTAAATGATAAAACAGTTGAAATTAAATGGACATCTGTGCAAGAAATAATGGTTAGAGAATATTCTGCAGAAACTAAACTTTCTAGCCAAACAACATGGAAACAATTTGATATCGAAACTCCTATGGGAGCTGGTACTACTTATCTTTCCTGCGATGTCCCATCCGTTACAGGAACTCATGAATATCGCTTGGTTGCAAATTTCACTAACAATGCAACGCCAAAGATATTGTTAACACAATCAATACCCGTAACCATTCCTACAGGAGGATCAGCAACGGTAAATGGCTTTAGCGCAGTGTTTAATGAGAATGTTGGTTCTATAGATGTAAGTTGGAGAAGTTTAACTGAAGTAGCCTTGATAAGATACGTTGTTCAAGCAAAAGGTGCTCAAGATAATGACTTTGTAGATATTTTACCTCCTGTAGATGCAGTTGGACAAGATCAACCTTATTTATTTCCCGCTTTCTTAGACGAAGGGAATTACACAATTCAATTAAAAGCTGAATTTCAAGATGGTACCAGCGCATTAGTTCAAGGGACAACTGTTACAGCATCAGTGCCTGTGTTAATATAAAAACGCAGATAATGTATAAACAAACAAAGGAGTCCATGACTCCTTTGTTTGTTATTTTAAAACCTAATCCTATATTGATCGTATACAATGCTTATCTGTTGGCAGTAGGGAATTTTTATCAAAAATCTGAATTACAATTACTTAAAATAATAAAAAATGACAAAACTGATACGTAAATCACTATTTGGAGTACTATCCTTGTTTTTAATTTTTATATTTTCTTTCCAGGAGAGCAATGCTCAAATCAACAACTTCACTGGACCTGCTATTGGAAACTGGAACATTGCAGGGAATTGGTCTTTAGGATTGCCATCAGCAGCACACGATGTAGTAATTCCTCTTGGCAAAACCGTAACTTATGATGCAACGACTGGTTTATCCATTAATAGCTTAACCATTAACAGTGGTTCTACACTAACATTTGGTGCTACTCCCACTGTAACATTCAATATTAATAATTATTGTGATATTTCTGCTGGAGGAACAATCAATTTTGGAACCACAAACACACATACACTTGTTGTAAATGGAGACTTAATAGGAGCACCTTCTGGCACGATCATCATGACTGGAGGAATCTTGCAAGTACTAACGTTAAAAGGAACAAACAATTCATTAAGTACCCTTACTACCGCAGCCCTCAGTAGCACTATTAATTATGACAGAAGCGGAGATCAATTTGTTTTTATTTCACCAAATTATATCAACCTTATTATTAATCCATTTACTGGTACTGGCATTAAAACAATTGCTGGTCCAGGTACTCCATTAACCATTTCTTCCACCTTTAACGTAGTAGCAGGAACTTTTAGCATGGGGACTACCACTGCACCAATGACAGTAGGTGGTACAAGTACAATTACAACTACTTTTTCATGTGGAACGGTGACTGCTAAATCAGTTGTATTTACAGGTGCTTCATCTGCATCAGTAGCAACTTCTACTTTAGATATGACTGGAGCAGGACTTGCCCACACCATTAAGTTCAATGGCACTTTTGCCATGGCAACTACCGCAACACTTGCTACTACCAATGGAAGTAAAAGTACTATTATATTTGCAGGTCCTACGCACAACATTGCAAATAAATCTACCTATCAAAATGTAATTATTGAAGGAGCTGTTCTAAAAACCTTATCACTTGGTACTCCCAGTACCTTCAATGGTAAGCTAACTATCACTAAAGGAGCAACCCTTCGCTTGGGAACGGTAGCTGGAACGTATATTTGTGACTCTCTTGATATCAATAATACAGGAGGAGCTAGTACTTTGACTTATCAAACAGTTGCAAAGACCCTCCAAGTAAATAGTAACTTTAATGTAACCGTGGGAGGAACTTTTACCATGAATACAGTGGCAGGCAATCTGTTAATTTTAAAAGGAATTAATAACACAATTGCAGGTACTTTTACCGCTCCTATTGCTGGAAATACTGTAGAATACAGTGGTCCAGGAGGACAAAATGTTATTCCTCTTATAAATTATCAAAACCTTACCTTCTTAGGGGGTGCAGGAGAAACCAGACTGCTCGGTGGTAATACAACTGTATTACAAACTTTCACAAACACCAATAGCACCTTAGTTTTTGGAAACACTCCAAGAATGTTTACTGTCAATGGAAATATGATCGGCGACGCATCTAGTAAAATAGATATGAAACTTAATGCAAGTCATATATTAGAATTAAAAGGTGGTTTAAATTCTTGTGGTACGTTAATGACCGATTTGAACAGTACTGTTCGATACAGTGGTTCAATCAATCAAGATGTATTTGCAAGTAATGCTTATCGTAACATTGAGTTTTCTGGGGGCACATTCAATAAAGTGCTTACAGGACCCATTGATATCGTTAATTTACTTTCTTTCACAGGAGACGCTAAAGTAGTTTTAGGCGTTAACAATTTGAATCTTGGAGCCACCGCTGTCATCAGTGGAGGACCTTTCAGCTCGAGTCGTATGATTGAAACCGATGGATTAAATTCTGCCGCAGGTTCCCTGATTAAAAAAGGAACGACTGCAGCGAATTTCCAAACTACTTATCCATTTGGTACTCTAGGAGTCTATAGCCCTGTTACCATTAGTTTAATAACTGCTACAATTTCTGGAGGTGCATCGATTTCCATGAAGCCGATCATTAATAACACAATCAATCCTGGGGTTACACGCACTATTCAATTTATATCTACAAACATAACTTCAATCAGCACTTTTGAGTGGTTGTTTCAATATAATAATATTACCAATACAGATGAAGTAGGAACACTCCCTTCTGACGTCACTCGCACTACAGGAGGTACTCCTTTTAATGTTGCCGGCCCTGGAGTTGTTTCTGGCTTTTCAACGAGCCAGTTTGGCGTTTCAAGTACTTATCCATTTCTTGATGGTATATATTCCGTTGGCTTTACTGCTACTAATAATGTCTTCTACTCTCGTCAAAATGGAAACTTTGAAGATGCTACAATAGTATGGTCTACAGACCCTGTATTAAAACATACTGGCGCTCCATGTGCTTGTGCACCCATAAATGGAGGCAAGGTATTTATCGGCGCTGCACATAACATTACTAAAACCACCTCATCCCCATTATCACTTGATACCCTACAAATAAATACTACTGGTATTCTTGATATGGGAATTCAAACAGGATTATCACTAAATACCTTTTCTAACCTTGGTGTTGGTGGAAACGGAAAATTAAGAATTACTGCAACTGCAGGAAATGTTGTTATGCCTGCGGTGACTAGTCCAAACTTTTATACAATCATAGGAACTGGATGGGGAACAGTAGAATTTTATGGAAATACAACATATAATATAATCCATGCAGGATATGCTTATTCATTGCCCTCTGTAATCATTTCAGGAAATGGATCATTTTACCAAAATACAAACAAAATAATAAATTCAACCTTATCAATTTCCAGTCCAGCATTATTCGTAAATAACGGATACACTACTCAAGTAAAAGGAACAACCAATAATTATGGAACGTTCACCCTTGCCCCTGGCGCTACCCTCGACGCATACGACGACCTATATAACCGAACGGGTGGTTCATTATCGGGGGGATATATAAATCTATATCTAGGAAATTTAATTAATGATGGAACATTCAGTGTATTTAATGATGTAACCTTCTATTCTTCTTCCGATCAATCAATACTTGGAACAACTCCCCTTTCCCTATTCACATTAGTTTTACAAAAATCTGCTGGAACATTTGTTAATATCAATAATGACATTAATATTGGCATCAACATTAATTTAAATCCTGGAAATGGATCCTTACGATTAAACAACAACAACATTATATTTGACAACACCTCTGGCAATCCATTTTTAGGAATATACGGCACTTCTTCTATGATTGATGTTGTTTCAGCAGGAACAGGAAAAGTAATTTTCAAAAATTCAACTATTGCAAACTATTTAAATACTATTCCATTTGGCTCTGGAACAAAATATACCCCGTTAGCTATTACAGCCCTTACTGCTGCATTAAACGCCTCCTCTCAAATTGGATTTAGACCACTATTCGATAACACATGCACTAATTGCATACGAAGATCAATAGATATGGTAGCGAGTAACGTATCCGGTATTACAGATTTTAGATTTAGTTTCACTGTAGACGCTTCTGAAAAAATTGGCACTGTACCTACAACGGTTACAAGATTTATTGGCGTAACACCCAATGCTGTTATCGGTGGCTTTGTAAATTTGCCAGCTAATCAATTTGGTGTTAACGCTGCTGCAAATACACAAATAACTGGAAACTGGAAAGTACTTTCTTCATCATCCATCTTCTATACCAGAAGTGGCGGAGGTCTTTGGCAAAACAATACAACTTGGTCGGACATCACTTTCAACGGTCCTCCTGCAGCAACTCCTCCTACTCCAGGCTCAACAGTTTATATTGGTGACAACGATTCTGTCTATTTTGATGGTAGTACAGTAGGAGTAAACATTGACTCCTTACAAATTGATAAAGGAGCCGCACTAGATGTTGGAAATTACGGGAATCAACTATCCATAGTAAAAGTATTTAAAAATACAGGCTCGGGAGGTAATGGAACATTAAGAATTACAACAGTTTCAATTACTGCAAATTTCATTACTATGGTAGGAGGTTCATTTAATGACTTCTTAGCAGCTGCAGGGACAGGTGAAGGAACGGTAGAATACTATGGAAATACCAGTTATGACATTCCTACTTTTTTGAATTATCAAAACCTTGTCATCAGCGGAAACGGTGTAAAATCCAAAGCAGTGAGCAATCTTACCATTTCTGGAAACCTTACAATTAACGGTGGAGCTACGTATGCTCCCAACAATGGAGCGCCATTTTCTAATATCAATGTAGTAGGTGATTTATCAGGTCCTGGTACGTTAAACTTATCACCTGGATTAAGACCTCATACCCTTGACCTATCTGGTGTAAACAATTCGATTGGAACATTCATAAAAGGACAAGGTACTGTTAAATATAGTAGGAATGCCAATCAAAACGTCTTCCCTGCAAATTACTATAATTTGGAAATTTCAGCCATTACTCCAGGTATGGATAAAATACTTCAAGGTGTTATTGATATAGAAAATAATTTAAATCTTAAAGGTGCGATTCTAGATCTTCAAGGAAATGATGTGACGATGCCTTATACGAGTACGATAAGTGCTGGTGTAGCTTTTGGAAACAACAACATGATAAGAACGGCAGGTTTTGGTGCTGTAAAAGTTACTTGGTCTGCAGGACTTAGTTCTTTCACCTATCCTATTGGTTCTGTAGCAGGCGCACAAAATCGTTATACTCCATGTACGGTTTCTTTTTCTGGATATGCTGGAACAGGCCCTATTGCCATAAGAACTACAGCAGGCACAGAACCAAACACAATAACTCCTGCTACTACTCTTCCATTGAACCGTCATTGGTTAATTACAAGCAGTGGGTTGACAGGAGGAACAGGAAACATACTCTTCAATTACACGGATGCATCAGCGGGTGTAGACGTACAAAGTACTGAGACATTATATCTTCCCGGAAGATGGAACGGTACCAATTGGACTACTGGTACTACTGTAGATGTTAACGTGGCAAGTAATACAGTCAACTTTATTGGTATTAATGGCGCAATGTTGAATAGTAATTATACAGCTGGACCACTTGCTGCCTTTTCATCAGCACCTGTAATCACTAGCTTTGCTCCTTCTCCTGCCTGTATCGGAGCAACGGTTACATTAACAGGATCTAATTTTACAGGAACAACTTCAATTACTATAGGTGGTACAAATGCGCCAGGTTTTACTATTGTAAATGACAATTCTATAACAGTAACAGTACCAGTTGGAGCTAATACAGGTTTAATAAATGTTGTAAATGGATTTGGTACTGGGGTTAGTGCAACTTCCATAACAATCCAAAATATACCTACCGTATCTGCTGGCACTGATAAAGTTGCTTGTGCTAATAATACATCCGTTTCACTGGGTGGTTCATTTTCTGGTGCAACTGGTGTACTTTGGTCTGGT
>JANOTP010000172.1:0-3400 GCA_031416415.1 Cytophagales bacterium
ATACGGTCGGGAGAAAAAGATGCTTCCGCATTATAAAAGCAAGAATCTTCTAACTAAAATAATTAGATGTACTTAGTTAACTATTATAATTATATAAAGAGATCATGACGTCATTGCCAAGAATACAAGCGTAGCGCAGGATTCTGAAGCAATCTGCCAGCTACGAAGCCTGAGTTCGTTTAATAGTACAACTAAAGTTTCAAATCAACAGTGCTGCGTAGCAAACAGATTGCTTCGGACTGCCCTGCCACCTGTGGTGTCATTCCTCGCAATGACATTTCATTTTCTTAAAATTTTAATAATATTTAACTAAGTACATCTAAAAATAATAGAAAAAGGGGCAGCACTCTAAAAGCACTATCCCTTTTTCTCAAAACTATTCTTTTATAATAATTCATTGGCAAGGTTTGCCAGTTCTGAACGCTCTCCTTTTTGTAACGTAATATGAGAGTATAATGGATGATCTTTCAATCTGTCTATAATATAAGACAAGCCATTACTTTGAGAATCTAGGTAAGGAGTATCAATTTGATAAATATCACCCGTAAAGACGATCTTAGTATTTTCTCCAGCACGAGAAATAATTGTTTTTACTTCGTGTGGAGTAAGATTCTGGGCCTCATCAACAATAAAGAAAATATTAGACAAACTTCTACCTCTAATATAAGCAAGTGGAGTAATCACTAATTTTTCTTTATTGACCATTTCTGTTATTCTCTGAAAATCCTGATCTGTTTCGTGAAACTGATTTTGGATAAACTTTAGATTATCAAACAAAGGCTCCATATAAGGATTCAATTTTGATTTTATATCTCCAGGTAAGTATCCAATATCTTTGTTACTCAATGGAACGATAGGACGAGCCAAATAAATTTGTTTGAAATTTTTCCGTTGTTCTAATGCTCCCGCCAATGCTAACAAGGTTTTACCAGTACCTGCCACACCTTGTATTGAAACTAATTTTATTGTTGGATCTAATATGGAGTGGATAGCAAACGTTTGTTCTGCATTTCTAGGTTTTACACCATACACCGCTCTTTTCTCAACATGTTCTATTCTATGTTCGGCAGAATTATGATGTGCTAGCACAGAGCTTTTAACACTTTTTAAGATATAATAATGATTATTTCTTAGTTCGTCTTTTGGAATAGAACCGGTATCGCAACTACCTTTTTCATATATTTCATTTATAAGATCTGGCTTTAAATCTTCAATGATAGTACTGCCTGTATAAAGGTTGTCAACGTCTTGTACTTTGCCGGTGGTATAGTCTTCGGCTGTTACATTTAACGACTTTGCTTTGAGACGTAAGTTAATATCTTTTGTTACGAGTATTACCTTTGTATCAGGATGTTCGTGCTGAACACTAATAGCGGCATTGATAATTTTGTGATCTGCTTTACGGTCGTCAAAAATTTTCTCAGCATCTACTCCTCCAGCTCCGTGCGTGTTCATGATTACTTTCATGTTTCCGCTTCTCGGACCATTCAATGGAATCCATTCCTGTAGTAAGTTGCTACCTGAAATACTGTCTAGAAATCGAATAAATTCACGGGCTTCAAAATTTTTAATATCGTTGCCTTTTTTGAAATTATCAAGTTCTTCTAACACTGTGATGGGTATTGCCACATCGTGCTCTTGAAAACAGTTGATCGAGTTATGATCGTATATAATTACGGATGTATCGAGTACAAAAATTTTCTTTTCTTTTTTCGCTTTAGCCATTCTGTAAAAATAATTTAAATGAATGATGGTAATTTATAATTAAAACGAATATATCAAAAGAATGTTGCCGTTTTTTAGTCCACATTTTACAGATTAATAATCTTGGGATAAAAGTAAAAAATCAAAAAAATTATTTCATTCTAGAACGTTTGATGAGGTAGGAGGACAAGACCTGATCAAACCCTTTGTTTATATCAGCTTGAATGAAATCAATTTTATATTGAGCACATTTTTCACTGATTTCATGTAGTAGCTTACGATAGCTTTCCTTATAAAAATCTCGTACTTCAGAAGGTTGAACTTTTACTTTCTCACCATTCTCTATGTCAATAAATTCATAAGGACGGTCGTCAAAATTAAATTCCTCTTCTGTTGAGGAATCTGTTACATGAAACAACAATACCTCATGCTTATTATGTTTCAAATGTTGTAAAGATTGGAACAAAGCAATATTATTATCCTCACTATCAAACATATCACTAAAAATAACAATCAAAGATCGCTTATGCATCTTATCTGCTATTTTATGAATTACTGAAGCTACAGATGTTTTCTTTTCTACTGGTTTTTGCTTTAATAAATTTTCTAAAAGTAAAAAAAGCGAATGAATATGCCCAGGTGTAGATTTTACTTGACTTTGTGACTCTATATCTTCTCCAAAAGTAGTTATTCCTATTGCATCTCTTTGAGTTTGCAACAAATAGGCAATACAAGAAGCAGCGAAAATACTAAAGGTTATTTTGCCATTGTTTTCGGCTGGATAAAACATAGAAGAAGAAACATCAATTAGAATTTGACATCTAAGATTAGTTTCCTCTTCGTATCTTTTGGTAAATAACTTATCAGTTTTACCATAAACTTTCCAATCGATATGCCTAGTACTCTCACCGGCATTATATAGTCGATGTTCGGCAAATTCTACTGAAAAACCATGGTAAGGAGATTTATGAAGACCGGTAATAAAACCTTCCACGAGTTGCTTTGCGAGCATCTCAATATTTCCAAACTTCCTTATTTCGGTCAGATCTATTTTCAAAACATTCAGTTGATCAAGTGATTAATTATAAACAACAATAAAAGGAGTAGTGATAGAATTGCTTTCATTACCTGCACGATCGATTATCTTTATATCAAATCGTATTGTGTCATTAGGAACAAAAGGAAAACTTTGAGGGATAATAATAACATTACTTAATATTCCATCTATAGGACCAACAACATTATCGGTTGATAATTTAGGAAATTTACCATCCAATCTAGGGTTGAGGTCTAAAGTAGTAAATACACCGTTTTTTTTAACCTGTAAATCAATTATATAATTACTAGGACTAGAACCGAGCTCCTCATTGGTGAGGCCCATATCACCATCTCCGTCTTTGTAATTTAATTTAATTGTTACATTATCGACAGTACTTGAATTGTCAACGTTAAAAACATTTCTTTCTATACTAAAACTATCAAAACTTATCTCAGGCGTTTTGCTGTATTTAGGCACTTTTTCACAAGCAACTATCAACAAAGTGACAGAAAATATAACAATGTAGTTAACAATACTCTTCAATGTTTTATCTTTATACATTAAAATTGAACGATGAACTTTAGGGAAAATTTCATTCATGAACTTTATAAAATTAACGAGAGTAATTTTAATATAAAAGCATTAGCGCTTTTTAAT
>JANOTP010000173.1:0-8595 GCA_031416415.1 Cytophagales bacterium
AATGAAGCACCTCTTTAAAATAAATTATTATAGCATTAATTATAGACAGCAGTAATATTCTTACTATCCTTATGAATGTTACTGCTATCGTCCAATAAAACTATTTTATTTTTTATTTTTTAATTGAATAGCACAAACTGCAAAATAGAATTGCCCTTTTTATTATTTACAGAATACCATTTCAACGACCTATTTTTTTTAATTATTCTAAGAAAATAATCTGTAGAAAGTAATAAATAAACTATTCTATACTTGATTTCGTTTTTCAACTGTATAACAAAAAATACTATACGTATGAAAAATGCAACAGAAGACGAATACCCAAAGATGGTATTCCTTAATTACTCAAATTTCCACTTTGAGTTATCCGATTACGAATTGAAATTACTAAAAATATTTTTCTTGCGAATACTACAAAAAATAAATACAAAAGTATTCTACTTGAAAAGTAAATTAAGTAATGTTCACCTTCGAAATGTTTAACAAAAAAATCCCTTTCAAATTTGAAAGGGATTTTTTTTACTTAACTGCCTTTTCGAGCCAATTCCAGTCTGTATAACAACCAAATTCATCACACACTTTGCATTTAAGTTTATCTTTAAACACTTCAGGTTTCAAGATAGACCTTCCTTTTAGCGCTCTCAAACATTCTTGAATACCTTCAATAATAGAGGGGTGAGGGTGGATCAATTCTGTGAGTTCGTCAATTCCTTTATCCATGTGAATAAGCAACGCTACGGCTTGTATAGCACTAGAGGCATGCACACCGATGGCTCGCATACCTAAAATTTTCATTTCATCGTCGTTGGATACTATTATTTTAAAAAACCCATTCGAATTTCTCATAGCAATAGCTCTTGGAATGATACTATAATCAATGGTTACAACACGATAAGACATTTTTCTTTTTTGCGCTTCTTGTTCATTAATGCCTACTCCAGCTGTTTCAGGATTTAGAAACATTATGGTTGAGATATTCCTATAGTCAAGCTCGTGTTTACCATCTCCAAATATTTTTTCAACTGCATGACGACCTTCCATTTCACCTACGTTTACCAGGGCTATATCAGCTGTCAAATCTCCTACTGCATAAATATTGGGAACTGTAGTCTGGGAATCATCATTTTTCACTGTACCATTTTCCAATAATTCTACACCAACATCTTCAAGACCTAATCCCTCTACGTTTACTACCCTTCCTACTGAAACTAATGCCTTTTCAACATGAAATATTTCATTGTGTCCATCTTTATATTGAAGTTCGTATTCGACCTTACCGTTTTTTACTTCCATTCTCACCAATTGAGAATTGCGATGCACGTTTACTCCACGCTGCACCATATTTTCTTCAATTTTATCTGTAATATCTTCGTCTTCTACGGGCAATACTCTATCACCTTTGTCAATTATATTTACTTTTGTATAGCCAAAGTTGGAGAAAATCGTAGCCCATTCGCAACCAATTACACCGGCTCCCATTATTACAATACTTTCTGGAAAATGATCAAAAGTTTCAATGCCATCACTTGTCACAATAGTTACTTCGTCGACAGGAATATGTGCTAACTTACGCGGTCTGCTCCCTGTGGCAAGAATTATATATTCAGTATGTACAATTTCTTCCTTACCCTCTGAATTGGTTACAATAACTTCATTTTTTGTTTTTAATTTACCAGTCCCTTTTTTGTAATCAAAAATATCTTTATAGATCACTTGAAGTTGTTCGATATGACTTTCAAGAATATTTTTTCTATTTGCAATAGCTTCTTTAACATCGCTTACTACGTCTTTGAATTTTACTTCAAAGTTGCCATTCGAATACCTTTTTATTTTACTTCTAGCCGCTTCTATATCTTTGGAAAGTTCCCAAAAGGTTTTGGAAGAAAGTGCTCCATTGTATAGACCAGCACCGCCTAGTTTTTCTTTTTCAATCAGGAGAACTTTTTTATTGAAATCCAGTGCTCTCATAGCTGCAGCATAGCCAGATGGACCTCCTCCAATGACAACTAAATCGTATTTTTTCATAATAAGGTAAAATATAAGGGCTTAGTAAGGTTTGAATATAGGACAAATCTATATTAATTCAAAAAATGATACGTTGAAAAATAAAATAGGATTCCCTTTTAGGAATCCTATTCAATAATTTTAATTATTAATTATTATTCTACAACAAATTTAGTTGTTCTAACTTCCGTACCTCTTATCATAAGATGGTATAACCCGGAAGCTAAAGAGGAAGAATTAAGTTCTATCGAATTCGAACCCTCCTGCACTCCAAACTGTCCTGAACTAACCACTTTACCTGGGTTGTCAATTATATCCACCGTAATATTTTCTCTCGCACTACTTCTGTAATTAAGCGTTACATTTTGTCCTCTTTTTACGGGAATAGGATAAAGATTAATGTCTTGAATAAAACTATCATTTTGCACCGATCTTATATCAGAATAATGCGCTGCACCGTCCATATCTACTTGCTTTAATCTGTAATAAACAACACTCGCATCTTTAGAGTAGGTTTGATCAAGAAAACTATAGGATATAATAGTACTTGAATTTCCAGCTGCAGCAACTTGACGTACATCTTCAAATGTAATTCCATCGATACTTCTCTGTACAATAAAATAAGAACTGTTTTGTTCAGAAGCAGTTTCCCACACGAGAGAATTTCCGTTTGAATATTTTTTCACATCAAAACGTATTAATTCTACTGGTGCTGTACAATTGTCTACCGCGCAGATAAATAAACGCTGACAGGCATTACTTGAACCCACTTGAAATTTAATATTAAATAATCCACCCGATCCACCAACATTACTTCCACCATTGATCATTCCTTTCATGCCTTGCATAACACTATTGCCTGTATTATCATTCACTGGAGTTGTCCATGTGTCACTAATGTTTCTAGCAGGATCACATCCTGAGAAGCCACCTAAGGCAGTTCCGTTGGCTTGGATTCTCAACCAATATTTACCTGGTGTCAACGTTTGTGGCGTAGTCAAATTTAGTGTTCTAACGGTATTACTTCCACCAACAGTATAGCTTGGAGTATTTTCTGTATATAGTGAAGTCCCAACGCCATCTTTATTTCCTGTTGGGGTACAACTTCCACAATATGGACAACCTGTTGGATTATTTCCATATAATGTAAATGTAAATGTTCCAGTTGCTCCCCATCCAGTATTATGATAAAAATCCACGGAGGTTAAAGACATTGTTTGTGTTACATTTATCATAATATCCGCTGCGTTACTTGTGTTTGATCCAGCACAAGGTGCGGCAGGCATCAATGCACCTGGATAACTAGAAACATCTTCTGCATAAAGACCAGAGGTACATCCCGGTGTTGTAGTATTTGTTGCGGCGTAAGTAGTTGTAATAGTAGGATTCGTATTCCCTGGATTTAATGCCACACCTCCCGTAGGAACGGTATACCATTTTATAAGCGAAGAACCTGTAACTGTAAAATCTGCTGTGCCCCCTGCTGCACAATAATTTCCTGTTCCTGAAATAGTAGACACTGGATTTGTAATCGACACAACATCAGAAGCACTTCCACAGCCTGCTCTAGATATATTTACGGTATAGTTTCCTATATCCGTTGCCGTATAATTAGCTGTTGTAGCAACAGGAGTTCCATTCTTTAACCATTGTACCGTTACAGGCGGATTAGTTACGCCTGAATTTAATACTATGTTTACAGGAGCACACATAACCATTGCAGGACCTAATTCTACTGCCAGTGGCGTAGTTTTAAAGATAACAGAATCTTTTCTTGGGCAACCAGGAATATACTCATAACACAAAAACAATTTTGTTCCATCGGCTGGAGTGGGAGGTTCGTTATAAGTAGCTGCTGAAGATAAAGTACTACCAGCAGTTTTTTTCCACGCTAAATTATATGTTCCAGGAAGTCCAGGATTAAGATTTAAAGGAAATGCGATATTACAATTGTAAACAGTGTCAGGTAAAACACTTGACTGACCTAATGTGCTTATATTAGGAATATTTGCACAGCTTGTATTGAAGTTAATTGCGTCAATTCCTAAGTCATTACCGTTTGACGTGGTAATTAAGTTTTCAAGGCGAATATCTACTGGACCTGTAGTTGCAGAAGTCCAAGTCACATAAAATTGTTGCCAATCATGGGTAGTATTACTTGCTATTAAATTAGCACCTAATTGAACTCCATTTATCGAAAATTTTAGCTCTGGAGGATTTTCATACGTACCGTTTATGTTAGAAATCCAAGCTGAAAAGAAATAGGTCGTACCATTCAACACGTTCACTGTACTTCTATAAGCATCTTTCCCTAGTGTTCCGTCAGCATCGATGATTAAATATTGATTAGCAGTACCCAATGGTTCTCCAGGAGGGTTTGCACCTGTAGGGTTGGTGAAAAAGCTATTTCTCGCATTGGCATTACTTGTTACCGTCCAATTACCAGGACCGACTGAACCACCATCACAAGTACCATTAAAATTATATTCACTTGTGAAAGAGGTACATCCACCCTGAAAATCTCCATTGGTAACCAAATTAGAACCAGCTACAATAGGGCACATTTGTCCTATACTTTGAAAATTATTCAATAGTAAAACCCCTAAAATTATAACTATTTTTTTCATAATCAATGATTTATAACACAACCACTTAAACTAAGTTTTAAATTATTATATTTTTTTACTTAGTATATAACACTTCTATATACGAAGTAAAATGCATATGTAACTTGGTTTTTTTATGTTTTTTATTGAATAAGTATAAAATTATATTCATAAATGGTAATAAAGCATAGCCCTAAAAACGTTACTTAAAAAATCATTGCTTAAAATCGTGTATTGGTTCAAAAAATGATAAAAATACCTAAAATTCTCTTTAAAGTACTAGTAATTAAGCGATATTTATCATTCAATTGGAACCTTAATAAATCCAATAAAAAAATTAGAGCTATTTATTACTCTTTAATCCATCGTTCAACAAAAAGATTACTACCTACTTTTTCCCTTAATTAAAAAAAAACACTATTTAATCATTAATGGTATCTCAAAAGCTAGTTTGTGTTTAATAATATTGCTAACAACTCTTCTTGTAATACCTTTTTTTAATTATAAAAAATTTCAACCATAAGGCTACTCTTTATTAATTTTTATAATCTCTGTTCCTGAAGGCATATTAACTCTAACGAAATATAAACCAGGAGAAAACTCTTTACCAAAAGTATACGGTTCATTTTCTTTCAATATATCACTATGGAATACGGGTTGGCCTAGAAAATTTGTAACAACGAAACTACAATTTTTTTCATTTGAAAACATTTGCAGCGTTACCTCTTTAGTAAATGGGTTTGGATACACTAGCAGCTGAGCTTTTTTATCCTTGGTCAATTCAATAATTTCACTGTAATTTTTTCTACCGTCAAAATCAACTTGCACAAGTCTGTAATACAACTGACCATAAGGAATATTTTTATCCTGAAAATTATATTCCGAAAGACTACTACTCGTTCCTTTCCCTTTTATATAAGCGATTCGGTTGAAATTTATTCCATCCAAAGAACGCTCTAATAGAAAATAATTATTGTTAATTTCATTTGCCGTAGACCATAATAGAGATGCATTTTCATCAATGCGTGTCCCTTTGAAAAACAGCAGCTCCACAGGAGTCACTATTGGACACGTAACCACATATTGTGATTGAATATTAGCAATTCCATAAACAGCAGCATATCCTATATTGGTAATAAAATCAGTACAGGAAGTTACCGTTGCTTGAAACGTTCTAATGATGGAAGTACCTGACAATATAGGTCCCGCTATCGTTGGCCATGTGATTGTTCCAGCTGTCAATGTTCCAGCATTAGAAATTGCCGTTACAGAACCTAGCCCAGTAGGCAATGGATCTGTCATTACCAAATCAAAAGAAGAATCAAAATGAGTTTTATAAGCAGTAATTTTTTGTTGTGCACTTGTGGTATATATTCCAACATAACCTGGTGTTAATTGAGTAATTCCAGTTATCACTTTTAGCGGAGCGCCTACAAAATTATTTATCCATATATATAATTTATCATCAATTAACTCAGCCCTAATGGAGAAAGGATCATAAGATCCCCCATAAGAAATATTGGTAATAGAAGTAAGCAAGGTTGTATTATTGTATACATCAAAACTGATCGTATTGTTTCCTACAGGGTTCGGCGAAATTTGCAAACGAACACCCTGAAAGGTTCCTTGTCCTGGTGTACCTGCAGAATGACGAAATATAAATGAAAATGCACTAGAATTGGAAGGATCTATAGTGGCTTCGATGTAGCCATTTTTACCATGCGATTTTTTATGTCCAAACGCATATCCAAACGCAGCAGGCTTTGAAGTATTATTATTAGGATCTAAATCTAAATAGGCTTTGTTTAAATCAGGAAGAGCACCACTTCCTAATGCTTGCCAATCCGCAGGAGTATTCGTTACAAAATTAGCTGTTGAGCCATCTGTATTGTTAAATTCTAAACTATAGGTTATCACATCGCCAACAGCAACAATTGTTTTATTTGCGGTTTTGTTTAACGAAGTTTCGGTAGGTGCTGTAGGAGGAACGGGGTTACATGTAATTCTCAAATTTACACGAGAAGAATCTGGAGAATCTGTTTGTGATTTTATATACCCGATATTAGGAAACACCTGATCCGGACTAGGACATGGAGGATCTTTTGCAATGGTCTGATAGGATAAATCTCCTTTATCTCCCACTAGCATAATTGGTATGGTCCATTTAACTATTCCTGAATAAGGCGCTGCCACTGCAGCCGCAGTATAAGTAGCAGTAATGCCAAGTGCAGAATTATCTGTAAAACCATTCCAAGTCAAATAATCAGGAATAGTATCAATTACTTCAACGTTATAGGTTTCTCTCCCTGGCAATGGCCCAGTACCTGCCGTGCGACGCCAAGTATAGCCATCAAACTCTTCTACCAATAATCGATTGTAATTTGGCACAGGAGCATCACATACATCTTTACTATAATTGTTCACTACCGCATTTAGATTTGAAAAATTCGCCCAACTATTTGTAATTGGAGTAAGTCTTTTGTCTTGACCGTCCACTTTTCCTATATCAACTGTGTTACTATAGGACCAATCATCACCAATACGAGCTGCTAGACTTGAAGGAGGAGTAGACTCCATTTTAGTTCGGATAAATCCAGGTCCTAGTACTCCTTTATGAATTAAATACATATTGTCGAGTTTGTCGTAAATATGAGTAGTAGGTGACGTAAGTACATCTGCAAACCTAATAGTAATGCGTTGATTCCAACTGCCGAAAGCATCAGATCCCCATGGTATTGCTTGGAACCCAAATGTAATAGGACCTGTAGCAGGATTGTAAAAATATTTATCCAAATCGCTTTGATTGTCGACCGAAAATGCCCAGCCTGTTGGATTGGTTGCTGCATTGTACAAACCAACAGCAGCGGGGTCGTTCATATAATACGAAACACGATAGTTGTTCATTTTAACATAAGCCTCAGGTGCAGTATGCCAAAAACGGTAGAACTGATAAAAGGTATTAAACCCTGGATAATAATTTCCATAAGAAATAACAATTCTATCACGTCCTCCATTGAGCCATAAATTTGGATCAGAAGTATTTTCAAATGCTAATTTAAAATTTGCAATATCACCAGGATTCATAACTGGACGATCTACCGTCTTAACAATGTTTAAAGAACGTGCAGTTAATAAATCTACACAATTCCGTTCCATAGTATAGCTAGCGTTATTTGGATATTCGTTGCTTGTCCACGGTAAAGAATTAGCAGCAGTCAATGTGCTTGTCAAGCATACTCTTGCATTTACTGGAGGATTTTTTACACGCACCACAAATTGCACAGTACCTTGAGTTGGAGCAATTCCGGTAGCAGTTTTAAAGCCAGGAACAGTTCCAATAGCCCAAGTAATAGTACTTCCAGACAATGTTCCTCCATTTGTTGCAGAAACAAATTGATAATCGCTATCAAGCAAAGTACTAATGGAAACACTTGTTGCATTTAGAGAACCGTAATTTCGGTAAGTCACGGTGTACGTTATCAAGTCGTTTGCATAGGCATAGGTTTTGTCGACAGACATATAAACTTTCATGTTAGCACCTGCTAGCATAGAGGTTGGCGCATGAAGATTTCCTGAGGTGGTCAACATTCCTAACAAGCGAAACCAATCATGAAAATATTTTGGAGTGCTTTTTATATAACGCTCATCGTCTGATGCAGTCTTAGGCATAGAAGTATTTACGTCGTCCCATAAAATTTCAGATTGTCTATAAATTTCTCCGATCAAATCAACATCTCCAGAAGCCACAGCTGCTGGTGCTCCTGTCCCAACGTTATAATTTGTACGATAATTATCAGATCCTTGTGCACCTGTTACGATATGTGCTTGCTTGATATTTGCTACTCCCCGCCAATCAGGACAGCTTATATCAGGTGATGCCCCCATTTTTTGACAATTAGCCGTAATAGGATTAGGGAGTGAGCGTGGGTATTTTAAAAAATCTGCATGACGTAAAGCCATATCTTTTTCATAGGTATTTGCAATA
>JANOTP010000174.1:0-2573 GCA_031416415.1 Cytophagales bacterium
CGAAAAAACTGACAATTTATATTATATAAGAGGTTTAGTACCCTTCACTGAAAATGATAAGTTACCAGGTAAAGAACGAAATCAAATATCATTTGAAATTTTAAAAAAAGTACAGCATTCCACCAAAAGGCTTTTTATCATTCATGGACATTCAGGCTGCGGAAAATCTTCCTTGATAAGAGCTGGTGTATATAAAAAACTACTGGAGACTACAGACAGAGTTAATATTTTCTTTGTATCACACCCTACCTTATTGGGAGGAGGTATTAAGTCCACATCTTTTGAAGAAGTTACTTTAAAAATAACTACAGATTTACGTGGAATAAACGTTAGTAGTCATAAATATCTTATCATAGACCAGTTTGAAGAACTTATTACTACCAATGCAGAAGAAGGGAGTCGTATTGCTCAGCTTGCAATTTTTATTCAGTCAATTTTTGAAATCCCCAATTTGAAAATTATACTGGGAGTTCGAAGGGAATTCGTGCATTACTTTTTAACCATAAATTCGTCGGATAGCAGTTATAGCAATTTATGTGATTATAGTAATATCGAACTATTTAAGGAAGAGGAAGCGAAAGAAATTATAAGTGAATGCCTTACAGAAGATAATCTAGAGAATCTATATGACAAAGCTCTTATCCTTTTTGAAGAATTGTCAAGATACACCAATGAGCAAACAAATTATATAAGTCCGGCTGATATACAAATCATTCTAAGTACTCTGAAAAAGACCAATCTTGATTTTTTAAAGCGAAAGGGCAGAGTTGATGTAAGGCTAATGCTTATAGCCTTTCTCAAAGACTGCGAAAACGAAATTCCAGACAATATAGACTTGGCAAAATGGCTACTGAAAAGTATGTGTAATTTTTCTGAGGACAAAAAAGGTTTACCTCTGACTATTAATGAAATAAAAACATATTTACTGGCAAATAACTATACATTTTCAAAAGGAGATATTCAATTACAAAACCGAATTACGTTAATACTGAAGGTCTATGTTGAAAACCGGATATTAATTAGTGAAGAATATTCTACAGAAGAAAATAGATATTTTCTTATTCACGATTTGTGGGTGTCTGCCATTAATGAATATGTTAAAGGTGTTTTAAGTGAGGAAGATAAAGCCCAATCTATATACAGAAAAATTAAATTACTAGGAAAGGTTGATCGCAAGCCTTATCTGAATCTTCAAACACGAAAATTATTGAAAGTAAAACTGGAAGCTGAAAAATATGCTGAACTAAGAGAAATAATATTCAAAAGTGTAAAGACAGAGATTGTATATGCTTTTTGTGCAATACTTTTTTTTACCATGATCTACCTTGGCTATAAACAATATTATATTTCAAGCAAAATTAATTCTGCTATACTTTATTCTGGGTTGACTACGACGGATAATACAAAAGCGATGAAAGACATTGTACTCGCTTATAATGAAGACTTTGAAACCTACTACTTTTTTAGAAAACTCAACGACATTATTCCTGGCCTAATCCCAGAAACAAACACGAAGGTAAAAAAACTGCTCCTAGAAAATTTTCATACTGAATACAATGATTTGCCTTTTTATTATTACAACTCAGGGAACATAAAAACAAGTATCAAATGCGCAGTTCCTATGAGCGATACAGATGTATTGGTAGCAGGAACATCAGATCGTATATTTCATTTTAAAGAAGGTAAAATACTAAAAACGTATCCTGCTATACATAACTATTATTTAAACAACATCGATGTATCTGCTGATAAAAAGTACTTTATCACCTGTGGCATGGATAATTATGCTCTTGTAAGAAATCTCGAAGGAAAAGTTCTGGATACTTTAAAACACAAACCTTCATATTTTGAAACCCAAGTAACAACAGCTGTATTCTCTAAAAGCTCTAATAAAATACTTACTTCATCATATGATGGATCGCTTAAAATATGGCTTTGGAATAGTAAAGAGGAAAAAGTAACACTTGTTGATAGTATTGAATTTCAAGACGAAAAAATTAGTTTTGCATGTATGCACCCTTTGAATGAAAATATTATCGCAGCATGTTGTGAAAGCGGTAATTTTTATATTATAAACAGATTGAATAAAACAATTCCCAAAGAACAAGGAATTGGAAAAATAGTTACTGCCCAGTTTTCTAATAATGATTACCTCCTAACAGGAGATATAAAAGGTAATGTTAAATTATTTGAACTTAGCAATGCAGAATGTACTCTAAAACCAGTGCTTGAGTATGATGTACACACAAAAAAGATTAATAGTGTAAAATACTCTGGCAAAAATAATTATTTTATCACATCAGGAGAAGATGGTTACGTTAAAGTTTTTAAAAAAATAGGTAATAGTTTTAAGGTGTGTAAAACGGTTCGCAATGAAAGTTATCTTCCATATAATGATGCAGGATTTTTAGGTGCTGAAGAGGACATGTTTTATACCTGCTCCAACGATAATACCTTTAAAATTTACAAGCTAGGTACTGCTACATTGCAGCAATATATTTTGGAGAACAACGATGTTCTCGATGCAAAAATTAGCAATGATGGAAATATGATTGTGGCTTGCGGAAAAGGAG
>JANOTP010000175.1:0-7233 GCA_031416415.1 Cytophagales bacterium
AATCCTATTGTTTTAATAGTTGAACCTATTGCTATCCTTTCAAACTCATTTTTTTGATATTGTAACCAATAATATAAAAACCAATTATGTAAATACTTTTCATTACATGACCATACAATAAAATGCTGACTGACACACAAATCACAATCCGCAACAGCTGACTTCCCAATTCCAGCATCTCTTGACATCAGTACTACTCCCTTTTTATGAAGAACTGCTGATGAATTTGCTATTCCTGCCTTTGATATATTTATCTCCGAAGAGTTTATTTTTCCTTTATCTAACCTATCTGAATCGGCAAGAGAAACCCATACTATCCCACCATTGTAATAATCCTTTATTTTTTTATTAGGAGTATGACCACTACCTCTTTTACTTTGTTCGTCTAATAAACCAAAATCCCAATCATTTGGAATAACCCCAACTTCAGTATTTTTATAACCTTTTCTTACTTCCATAAAAATCCCATTTTTTCAAGATGCTTAGCTACTTGTTTTTCCAACAAAGATACTTCCTCAGCTTGAACAGAAAGCGGAGTTTCATATCGTTCGGTTAATTCTTTAACTCGTTTCGCCAACGCTTGGCTTACTCTATCCATTTCTGTTTGAATATTTTTTTCAATCGTTGCCATCCATTTGTCATCTACCACCAAGGATTTAATATCTTCTTCAGTGAGAATTTTATAATGAGCAATTACTCTTGCTTCCAAATCAGAAGTAGCAATTTTTATTTTGGAATTTATGCTAGCCAGCTCTTCGGTTAGCTTTAAATAAGTTTCCAATATTTCTATTTCCTCTTTGGCTTTTTTATTCTGTTGGATTTCTCTCAGTCGCTTCTGAATGATGGTTTTATTTATTTTATCAAAAGAAGCAAAATAACCTTCTTCAACACCATGCTCTTCTGTCATTTCTTCCAACTGGGCAGTTATGCCATCGCTACTAACTTCTAAGTTTTCAAGAGCCTTTTTTTCCTTTCTAAAAAATCGATCGACAACCAACACTTTAGGAACTAAATCAGAGTCTAATATAATTTCTTTTTTCCCTTTGTTGATATTATACAATTCTGCCTTCCATTCGTCGGATGCTATCAGGTAGCAATCGTCCTGCATGGTCTCGTTCCAGTATGACATCAAATGTTGGTATACATCGTATTTGTCAATTAGATTTTTATTGGAATATCCTTTCAACAAATCTTCAGAAATCTCACCAATGATTTGTCTGGGTTTAAATCCTGGCTTCAGTTCTTTTAATTGTTTAGTGGTTTTCTTTTTCCAGGAAGTAAACACTTTATTCATTTCATCTGTAAAACTTTCAAACTCCGGATGGTTGAATATTGTAGAATTAATCTCTTCCTTCGCAATTTTAAGTTTACTATAATTTTTTCTTTTACTCGCAGCAAACAAGACCTTCCTTAAAAAAGGATATACCTCCCAATATTTACCTAAAGCTTCAATATCCACATTGGGCAAATCACCCAGTAAATGAGCTTCTATGTCTTGAATGTCCTCTGCTTCCTGGCTGTCTATGTAGCGAGGTATGTTTAGGCTATACTCATTTTTCTCATCCCCTATCTCTTCCAGCGAAACCATTCGGCTGTATTTCGGCACTTCTAGTTGTTTATTGAAAACGTCTACAATCTTATGAATATCCTGCTCACGAAGACGGTTTTTATTTCCGTCTTTCATGTATTCTTTTCCAGCATCCATCATAAAAATGCCTTTGCGCTTTTCGGCATTTTCTTTGTCCACCAAAATAATACAAGCAGGAATACCTGTACCGTAAAACAAGTTGGCAGGCAAACTAATAATACCTTTTATATATCCTTTTGTAATTAAATTTTTCCGAATCTCTCCTTCTGCTCCTCCACGGAACAATACTCCATGTGGAAGAATTATAGCCCCTTTTCCTTTATGTTTAAGTGATTTAATAATATGAAGTAAAAAAGCATAATCGCCATTTTTATCCGGAGGAGTTCCGAAACCTGAGAAGCGATTAAATTTATCTACTACCGCTTTCGTTTTATCGTCGATCAATCCATTTGTCCAGCTACTAAAAGAGAAAGGAGGATTGGCAACCGCGTAATCAAAAGATTGAAGCGTACCATCAGTATTGATAAATTTAGGATCTGAAATAGTATTGCCTTGTTTGATCCCATGAAGATTTTGTGCCTGGTTGTGTAAGACCATGTTCATACTTGCTAAGGCAACCGTCGCAATGTCCATTTCTTGTCCAAACAGAGTAACAGCTTTCTCCGCTTCTTCTCCCGCTTTTATAAGCAAAGAACCCGAACCACAGGTAGGGTCATAAATAGTAGTGCTTGCAGTAGAATTGGATTTATTGATACCAATAATTTTTGACAACACCCTACTTACTTCAGAAGGCGTGTAAAACTGTCCTTTAGATTTTCCAGAATCCGTAGCAAAGTGGCGCATCAAAAATTCATAAGCATCACCTAAGATATCGTCGTCGTCTGCTCTGTTTTTGGAGAAATCCAAATCTGGGTTTTCAAATATTGCAATAAGCTTAGTTATCTTATCTACTTTATCCTTTCCTGTTCCAAGCTTTGTATCGTCGTTGAAGTCGGCAAAGTCCGCCATCTTATTGGCATCCCTAATTGGAGTAAATATTTTCTTATTTACAAAGTCTCCAATTTCTTCTTTACCTTTTAATTTTACCATGTCCTGAAATGTAGAACCTGGTGGTATGGTAATAGGAGCAAACTTAACTCCCGCATATTTATCGCTCACATATTTTATAAACAACATCGCCAATACATAATCTTTGTATTGACTCGCATCCATCCCACCTCTCAACTGGTTGCAACTTTCCCAAAGGGAACTGTATAATTCTGATTTTTTAACTGCCATAGTACTTATTATTCCTTTCTTTTCTGGACTTTAAATTCGGAAACCTTCATTACTAGTTAAAAACCAATGATATTTCAATAGTAATTTAAAAAAAGCCAGATTTAGTCAAGTTAAAGATAAGCGTTTGGATTAGAATATGAAACCTTTGAAGAGATTTCGGTAATAAAATAAAGGGGTGCAAATTTTTCACAGTCATTTCCTCTGGTTTGTTTGCCTCAAACCACTTAAATCAAAATTTTATTTAAAAAAAAGCCCTTGACTGAAGTCAAGGGCAATGAAAAGGGGCATCAAGATTTTTTAAATCTTGATGCCCCTTTTCTGTTAACAATTCTTTTTAGTTTATTCAATCACAATTTTACCAGAATACAAATTTCCCTCCACGTTCATAGCAGTATAAAAATACATTCCTTTCGAAAGCGATAACGAAATTCTGAAATCTTTTTGTTTGTTTATTGTTTCAGTCATTACTACTATACCTGCTGCATTCAATAGCTTTAAAGAAGTAATTTCTTTTTCAAAACTAAATTCTGTATAGTCCTTTGCTGGGTTGGGGTATACTTTGCCAGAAGCAATTTTTATTTGATCTAAAACTCCTGTTGGATTTGCGATTCTGCTTACTGCGGTGTTTGTTAGAACCGGTACGTTGTAGTCAAAATAAATATTTGCACTGTTTAAAATTTCTGTACCCGGTACTAGATTTTTCTTGCGCTTAATGGTATACGAAACAAAACCATGACTGTCTTTTTCATTGCGAGTACTATCGGGTAGGTTGATGTTTTCAAAAGCAAATTCAGCAATACTATTGTCCAACATTCTAAATTTGAAAGGGTGACTCGCTACAACATCTTGAATCGTGGTAGTATCTAAGTTTGCCTCTAAAGCATCTTTTACTATTACTAATTCTGCTGGATATGTTCCGGTATTTTGAAAACGAATGGTATACGTCAGTAAAGTATCCACATCGGCAATCATTTCCGTTAGCGATACTCTGATGTCGTTAGGATCGTAAGAACCTACTACAGTGAAGTTGTCGATACGCGTATTGTTTAAGGGTGTTGGATCTACAGCGCCAATATCTGCTGTGATGGCATGACTATAAGTAGAACCCAATAAAGTAGTAGCAGGAAGGTTATACGTTATCTCAATAGAGCGTATCTCTCCAAGCATAAGACTACTATAATTAAAACGTAAGATTTTGTTGATCGGATCAAAAACATCTGGGGCAGGTGTAGAAGAAACAAACGTTTCCAAATCAGAATATACTACTTCCACAAAGCCATCAGAAATGACCGTTCCAATATTTTTGTAAGAAATAGAATAAGCATAATCAAATCCTGGTCTTGGATCAGAGTAGCGACAATTGTAAAGAAGCGATACATCTTCGTCGAGCGATTTAGGATGCATTGCAAAATTGTTGTTTAAGTAATTCACACCAGAGACAGGAATATTAAATAAATAGTTCCCTGTAGCAGGACAATTAAATGTTCTTACAGGAAGATCATAGGCAGTAACCGTATATTGATCAGGCAATACATAACGCATTTTATAATTATTAGATCCTCTCGTATTCACATAACTATCGTAAAGTGTTTTACTAGTAGAGGGCGCATTCATATAGATACAAGTATTCATAATAGGAAGCTCCCCTGCGTCTTTAATACAATTGTCGTTGTTGTCCTGAAATATTTCTCCAGAAATATATCCATAACAACTACTATTAATATCTACTAACGTATATTTTGTGGAGGGACAACCGTTCACATCTTTTACCAAAACCGAATAATAATTTTTAGAAAGTCCTGTAATGGAAGGTGTAGTAGCGCCTGTATTCCATAAATAAGTATAGGGAGCAACACCACCGTTTGCCGATATAGTAGCGGTTCCACTATTATTCGTGCAATTTGTATTGGTAGAACTAATAAACGTATTGACTGGAGACAAATCATCAATAAAAATACTCAAATTAAATACGCAAGCATTTTGATCTGTAACTGAGACATTGTATACGCCATAACCAAGTCCCGTTTGAGACAGAGCAGAAGAACCGTTTGGCCATTTCACAGTATAAGGAGATACGCCTCCTGTTATGGTTATTGTTGCATCACCAAGTAATTTCCCGCAATAATCATTTGTTTTTATTGCTGTTACATTCAATACTCCTGGGTTTGGATTTACATATACATATTGAATCGAAGAACAACCAATCGCATCTTTTACTTTCACACTGTACCATCCAGTTTCAAGTCCAGTGGCGGTCTTAGTATTTTGTGCTGGAATAGTATTCCAAAAATACGTATACGGTGCTGTGCCCCCAGAAGGATTCATAGTAACTGTTCCGTTTTTTAGTGGGCATTGCTCTGGAGTTGTACTATTGGTGGCGGTGACAGTAGAATAAGATGGTATGGTGGCAGTTCCAACAACAGAATAGGATTGGGTAGCATAATCATAAAAGTAAGCATCACATCCGTTAAGATCTTTTACCTGCACTTGCATTACTGCATCAGCTGCTAAATTTATAGCAGGGTTAGCAGTACTTCCATCGGACCAAAGGTAAGTGTATGGCGCATTTCCACCAGAAATATATACTTGGGCACTTCCATCCTGAAGAGGACAATTTGCTCCAACTAGGTTTTGAATATAGCCTATGATTTGATTTTGAATCCCTATGGAATCGGACACTACATCCATATTTGCATCCATAACGGTAACGAAATAAGCACCTCTAGAAAGGTTAGGTTGTGAAGGGTTAGTGCTAAAAACGATACCATTAAAATCTTTCCATTCATAAGTATAAGGAGCCAACCCACCAGTTCCCGAAATAGTGGCAGACCCAGTAGTGCCGTTGCAACCTATTTGAGTGACATTTTTTGTAATGGCTAATGGTTGAGCCATGAGATAGCTAAAGGATAATGAGAGTAGTAAAAATAAAATTGTTTTTCTGGTATACATAATCATAGAGTTTAAGTGATAAAAATTTCTTCCTACTTTCAAGACAAGATTAAAGTAAAAAGGGTTGCCTGAGAATTTAATTTATTTTTCAGAATAATAATAAAAAATATTATCTTATTGATTTTGTGCGATTTACCATTAAAATTATTTTCACAAATAGTAAATTATTAATTATTGACAATTGAAATAGTATACCCTTTTTTAGATTTAAGGGGAGTGTAAAGTACCATTAGATCACCTGTCTTCAAATCAACAACTCATCCTATCAAAAAGACAACTGCTGTTCCCAAAACGATGACACGACTCATCAAAACGACAACACGAGTTATCAAATCGATGACACGAGTCATCAAATCAAGAACATGAGCCATCGATTAGATCACTCATGTTGCCCCAACAATAACTGAATTGATCAAAACGATAACTCTTGTTATACTTTCGACAACACGAGTTATCGTTTTGGGAACTCAGCTTATCAAATCAACCCGTGAGGGCAAAAAAAGAAGCGTTGCCTCTTTCATGGCAACGCTTCTGCTATTCCTTTTTAGAATATCAACTCTAAAAAGGAATTTGTTTTTATATTATTCTTCTTTACTATCCTCTTTTTTTGGACCACGTTGACCCTGGCTTTCAAACCTCCCTTTCAATTCCTCATAAATACTCTGTGCCCCCGGTATATTGTTTTTGGCGCCAGACTTAACGTTGTTGTAAAAAATTAAACTCGTTTGGTATACTTCACTGCTTACTAGCATTAAGGTATCGTGCGCTGCTTTGTTGAGTTCGCGGATATGGGCTTCTAGGATGCGGAGTTGTTCCATGTGCGCTACTTGTTGTTGGTATTCTTCCATATCTACAAAACTTGGTACTAACAGAGGGTGGTGAATACTGCGCTCCAAAGATTTCTCCACAAAAGCATAACTCTTGTCGCTCATTTTGGCAATCACTGCCTTTTCTTCGTTGGTCGCTTCCTTTGTATAAGGAATGAATTTCGCTTTCAATACTTCAATCGCGTTTAAGATTTCTTGCAAATCAATAGCTTCAATCATTTGCAAATTTTTTCCATCGTTTTTCATAAGAGACTATATTTAAATAATAAAAAATTTAAGTCAAGCACCGCCTTGATGCTCTTATCAAGAAGACAACATTCGCATCAAAAGGGTTGCCTGAAAGATTAAAAATAAATTTATTTTTTTTGGATACTAAAAGTAAGAGGATGGACGTTACGGCGAGAGAAAACGATCAGCAAAAAAACATCTGGTTGCTCTTGCTGTTGCTCTTGCTGGCACAAAGCAACTAGCAACTAATATCCAATAATATTGAAATGGCGTTCTATAGGCTCCAAATAATAAATTGTGTGTCAGCAAGAGCAACAGCAAGAGTATTGAGAAGAGAATAAAATAAAAAGTTGTTGTTGCAGG
>JANOTP010000176.1:0-4349 GCA_031416415.1 Cytophagales bacterium
CGTGATTGGGATTATAAAAGATTTAGAGCTATTGCAGATAAAATAGGCGCGTTATTGCTAGCCGATATTTCTCATCCTGCAGGACTTATTGCAAAAGGTCTTTTAAATGATCCAATGCCTCATTGTCATATTGTTACTACTACTACACATAAAACGCTTAGAGGTCCAAGAGGTGGTGTTATAATGTTAGGGAAAGATTTTGAAAACCCATGGGGACTTACTACTCCAAAAGGTGAAATCAGAATGATGTCAAGTGTATTGGATATGGCGGTATTCCCCGGTACACAAGGTGGTCCACTAGAACATGTTATTGCTGCAAAAGCTGTTTCCTTTTTTGAAGCGCTTTCTGATGATTATACAGAGTATGCAAAACAAGTTAAAACAAATGCTCAAGCAATGGCAAAAGTGTTTCTTGGAAAAGGATATCAAATTATTTCTGGAGGAACAGATAATCACCTTATGCTTATTGATCTTCGCTCTAAAGGGTTGACAGGTAAAATTGCAGAAAACACACTTATTAAAGCAGACATCACCATAAATAAAAACATGGTGCCTTTTGACGATAAGTCACCTTTCGTTACATCAGGTATGCGTATCGGTACTGCTGCGATGACTACACGTGGGCTGAAAGAAATTGATATGATAAAAATTGTAGATCTTGTTGATGAAGTGTTGATGAATCACGAAAACGAAACTAAAATTAGTGCCGTTAGAAAAGAAGTAAATAAAATGATGGAACAATTTCCATTGTACTTATAATTATAGTGCCATTCTAAAAAACGGGTGCAGACTTGAGAAAAAAACTCTAATGTCTGCACCCGTTTTTCTTCGATTGATTTGGTAGATTCTAATAACTATACTTTAACAAATGAATAAAAACTATACACTTACTCTTACACTTCTGTTTTTACATACACTCACCTTCGGACAACAGAAAGCTGAGGTTAAAGATGCATTGACAAGAATACGTTATAATTTTGCAGAAGGAGAATATAAAACGGCACTAACAAATTATGATCTACTAATAAAATACGACCCAAAAAAAGAGTCTGAATATTTATACAATAAAGGCTTATGTTATTATTATTTAAAGGACGACTCTGCTAGTGAAGTTTGTTTTCGTGAAGGATTAACTAAAATGAATACTTATGCTGGAAATAATTTAGGCATTGGTTTGCATCTTATCCAAAGAGATTTGGATAGCAGTATTTATTATTCAAAGCAACTCGTTACACTATTGAAAGATAGCATCTATCCCACCTTTAGAATTGAAAAGGATAATTCAGTTTCGAGAAGAGGACTTTTGTCTAGTGCGTACCAAAATATAGGCATGGCTTATTCTCTAAAAGGAGCTACTGACTCTGCTTTATTTTATATTGAGCTAGCCATGAGCTTAAATCCCGGAAAGGACGATCATTTGCTTGCTTGTTCTTATGTGTATTTTAAAAGTAATAATTTTGAAAAAGCGTATTTGTATTCTAAAAAAGCGCTGGAATTAAATCGTCATGAAATTCGCTCGGCTCTTTTGATGGCGCTATCTCTTGAAAAAGTAAATAAAATTCCTAAAGCAATTAATCATTTGAACGATTGCATTATTATGCAAAATAGTGCTCTTAAATTTTGGACAAGAGGTGATGGTAAAGTTAAAACGGATCTTATGAATCAAAGTCTTACGGTAGGGTATAAAAATATGGAGGAAGTAAGTGCTGAGTTCTATGTTTTAGCTGCTTATTTACTTTATAAAAATGACAAAAAGGAGGAAGCTGCCGTGGCTTATAACCAAGCTGTAAAATTAAATCATGCAGTTTTTTATAGAATTGATAATGAAATAGTTTTTATGGAGTTTATGCAGGAATTTATAACCTCTAAACTCGGAAGACCTGTTTCCCCAAAAAATTATTTGCCTATTTATTACAATATATTTTCTAGGTCTATAATAAATTAAGGTTGCGAAGTAAATAATATCGATTTATTTATAGTAAACTGTTATATTTCAGGATATTAATTGATATCTAGCGTATTAAAGGTTACGTATTGTAGCAAAAAAGGAATTAAACGAAATAGCACGATATTTGTTTTAGTAGTATTTTGCTTTAATCCACATAAATTTTAAATGATAGTCTTACAATAAATCTTTTATTATGAGAAAACTGATATTTCTTTCCTCAATCATTAATTTGATTCTAGTACTTCTACTTTCAGTCACTGTTTATGCTCAAGATGGCTCATATGACCGAAATTTTGGTCCTGCATTGTCAAAAGGAATAGTAACCTTGCCAAGTGGGACAGGATCTTCTGATAATTTAAGTTCTGTTTTAGTTCAATCCAATGGAAGTATTCTTTTGGGTGGAGTTAGTAGAACGGGCATACCTCTTATAGAAAGATTTTATATTAATAGAATACTTTCAAATGGTGATCTGGATATTACATTTAATTCAGGAACCCCAAAAATAATTTTAGATTCAAGTAGTCTGATTGGTGCAATTGTTGCACAAAAATCAGATGGGACTATTCTATACGCGGGAGGTAGAGGGCCATATAAAACTGCTACTGCTGGGAAGCTTAAGCTGGATGGATCAGACATTATAACACCTGTTGGTCCTTATGCTGTCGCGCCTTCCAACTACCAACATTTTATAACTTCAATGTCTTACAATAAAACCAACGATCGTATGGCAGTCGGAGGGTATGTTAGTCTTACAACCTCTTACGCATTAGGGTTAAGATTTAATAGTAGTTGTATCTTAGATAATTCATTTAAAGGGAATGGAAAAATTTATTTTGGCTCTTTAGTTCCAACACCTAACGTCACATATGCTAGGGCAGTTATTAATATGGATGATGGCTCTACTCTTTTAGCATGCGATTCCGCTTTTGGAGGTTATATTTCGGTTGTAAAGTTAAAACCTAATGGTAGTTTTGATACTAATTTTGGAAAAGGTACAGGTGTTTCTAGAATATATTTAGGTCCGACTTACAGCTATGGTTCGCCTAGAGGCTTAGCTCTTATGCCCAATGGGCAGATAATGGTTTGTGGAAATGCTGGGGGAAATTTTGCAGTTTATAGATTAAATGCTAATGGCTCAAAAGATAATTCTTTCAACGCACTACCATTTTCTTACGGGGGTAGCTCAAATATATTTACAAGTATAATAATACAACCAGATAAAAAAGTTATTGTAAGCGGTTATTCTACAGCGGCAAGTACTCCAATAACTACAGGCATAATTGTTCGGTACAAAGAAAATGGTGACTTAGACAGTACTTTTGGTACAGACGGTAAAGTAATAGTCTCCACTTTAATGACGATCAACGCATCTGCACTATCGGAATCGGATAAATGTGCAGTATTTGTTGGAAAAGAATATAGTACTAATAAAATGACAGTAGTAAAATTGAGGTATGACACTCAACAATTTAATATTCTTGGGAAAAATATTGTTTCGATTTCTACAGAAAATACATATAATGTCCACCCATACATTGCTTCAGACAACTACACTTTCCAATGGAGTTACAGTAGTACAAATATTTTTTCTTCTGTTTCTAGTTCAGGCGATAGCATTACACTTTTTTTTAAAAGTGACACACCTTCCGGAATCCTTACTTGCATAATAAAAAATTCTTTTGGTGTTACTATTAAGACACTTACCAAAGAAATTAAAGTAAGTCAAGAGCCCACACTCGCAGAGATGCTTACAAAAACTAATTGTAGCCAATCTCAAACAAGATGTCAGTCAAGTTATATTAATTCTTTTCGTATTGACAATGATACCGCACTTACAACTAGTGGTTGTAGTGAAACAGGATATTTTGACAATACGTCTTTAAGCGATTATGATACCTTATTTTCTGGTGATAATTACCAAGCCTATCTTAACTATGTTGGAGCTACAGGGGCTACAACCTATGCAGGAGTATGGATAGATTTTAATAACGATGGGGAGATTGACGAGAGTAAAGAATATGTGGGTTCTTCTTATTCTGAAACAGGTGCTTTGACGGTTAGTAATATTCAAATTCCATCTGAAACAGAATTAGGTCCCAAAAGATTGAGAGTTCGAGTACGGTCCAGCGCTCCATTTACGGCAAATAGTTTTTGTCCTACCAACGATGAAGAAGGAGAAACAGAAGATTATCTAGTATTGATAAATAAATATGAAGGTGTAAAAACACCAAATTTTATAACTCCAAACGGAGATGGGAAAAACGATATTTTCATAGTGAGGGGTGTCGAGAAAAATAGTAACAATAATTTAAAAATATTCAATAGAGTCGGGGATTTAGTTTACAATGAAAGTAATTATAATAACAACTGGTCGGGGAAAGATCAAACTGGAAATGCCCTT
>JANOTP010000177.1:0-2435 GCA_031416415.1 Cytophagales bacterium
TTAGGAATTAAAGTTTCTATAGTTGAGCCTGGACCTTTTCGTACCGATTGGGCTGGAGGATCAATGAAATATCCTTCTTCTATTATTGAAGATTATATTCAGACAGCAGGTAAAATAAAACAAATTTTGTCAAATGTAAACGGTGTTCAGCCAGGCGATCCTATTAAAGGCTCGGAGGCAATTATTCATATTACAGAAGTTGAAAATCCTCCTCTAAGACTTGCCTTGGGCAAAATTGCTGTTGATACCATTCGAAAAAAACTGGATTGGGTTTCAAAAGAAATAACAGAATGGGAAAAGCTTTCTATTGGGGCTGACTATACTAAATAGCTTAAGCTGCTGCTCCTGTTTCTTTTAAGTGTCTTAAGTGGGAAGCTACTGCTTTTCCAAAAGAAGAAAATTCATGATAGGGTGCGTTCATTTCAGCGCATACCTGCTTTAAAATTTTATTTAAGGCAGGATAATGCGCGTGACTAATTTTAGGGAACAAATGATGTTCTACCTGAAAGTTAAGTCCACCTGTGTACCAACTTACAAATTTACTATTTGTGGCAAAGTTAGCTGTGGTTTTTAGCTGATGAATAGCCCATTCGTCATCAATTTTTCCGTTTTCAATATGTTGGTCTGTAAACTCTGTCTCTTCTACCACATGTGCTAATTGGAAAACTATTGAAAGGGTGATACCCAACATAAAATGATATACAAAAAAGCCCAGTAGTGTATAACCCCATCCCCAGTATAGTGATGGTAAAACCAGATAGAAACTAAGATAAGAAATTTTTGTAATCCAAAAAATAACATGGTCTTTGGCAGAAATAGATACGATTTTAATGTTACCTACTTTACCCGTAAAATATTTAATATAGTCTAAAAGGAAAACCCAGAGGATAGAAGACAATCCATAAACGAGAAAACAATATATATGTTGAAACTTATGTAAAGCGAATTTTTTTTGCAAAACATTGCTTCGCAATACTGGCATCATGGCTATATCTTGATCATGTCCTTCAATATTTGTAAAGGTATGATGAATAATGTTGTGTTTGTTTTTCCATAACAATGCATCACCTCCTAATAAATTGATACTATATGCAGCAAGAGTATTGACCCATTGTTTGTTAGAGAGGCTACCGTGAGAACCATCGTGCATTAGATTAAATCCGATAGCAGCGGCGGCCAATCCCAAATAAGCACAAAGCAATAATGCTGACCAACCTGGCATTGGTAAAAACACTACCGCTAGAAAACCTCCTATATATGTACTCAAAAAAAAGACTGCTTTAATGGCTAGACCTGAATCTCCAGTGCTATCAATCCCTGTTTTTGTAAAATATTCTTTTGTTCGCTTTTTTAGTTCTGTAAAAACAGTACTGTTTTGATTAGCAAATGAGATCTTGTCTACTTTTGGAGATTTAACGAATGAGGATTCTAGAACAGTATTCATAAAGGATTGTTAAACTAAAAGCTTTTAACGTATTCTATCTGTTATTGATATATGCTGATAATTTTTCTAACAACAAAGTTACTCTTTATGTTCCAGTTTAAATACAAGTTTTATTGTTTTTTTCCTATCCTATTCTTGTCCATTAATTTAGTAATAAGCTGATTGAAGAAATTTATAAGAAAGTCAAAAAATTTGCTCCTTAAAAAAATTGCTGTTGATCCGTATTTTCGAACTTGCAAATGGCGTTTAAAGCTGTTAAAACAAAGAAATAAATTACTTTTTATTGTTATTTAAGCCTTATAAATTGTTTTTCTCAAGCAAATATTAGGACTATTTTCTCAACTTTTTCTTAAAAGGTTTTGATAAAGCTAGAATAATCTTTTATTCCATCAAATAACAAATTTAACTTATGGAAGTATTACTGAATGCTTATTTCTCTTACCAAGATCCTGAAATATTAGTAGGGTCACTTTTGGGTGGTAGCTATGTAAATAATCACAATAATAAATTTGCGCCTAATGTTGAACTAGGGCAAATGATCAGCCTATCCATTGATAATTTTATTGAAAACAATCCCATTTGTCAAAAAAGCATAGACCGTTTATCTCCTAGGGCTAGAAAATATAACAAAACGATTTTACGTCTTTATTACGATCATTTTTTAGCCAAAAACTGGGAAAAATATTCTGAAATAAAGTATACGGTATTTTGTGACGATATAATTACTGTGCTTAAAAACCAGAATGATTTTTTTCCTTACAAGCCAAAAAGAGTTGCTAATAGAATTATAAGAAAGAATTTGATTTCAAAATTAAGTTCTATAAACGGATTGAACGAATACATTCAAGATATGACCCGTTACAATTCCTACAATCTATCTATCTGTGAAGCAATTGGCGATCTAGTTAAAAACTATGAGTCCTTTAGTAACGATTTTGCCGAAATCTTTCCTGAGATGGAAAAGGCAATCTCTACCGAAAAAAACACATTG
>JANOTP010000178.1:0-10870 GCA_031416415.1 Cytophagales bacterium
TCAGCAGGTACTGGTACACTAACCCCTTCAGGAAATGGTTTAACCTCAACCTATTCGCCTTCTGCAACAGATGATTCAGCGGGTGTTGTTCAGCTTACCATAACAACGACTGCAGGTCTGGGTTCATGTAAACCAGTTAACGATAAAATGTTATTAAGGATAAACCCTGCTCCTATCGTAAATGCGGGAGTAGATAGAACAGTCTGTGCAGATAACGGAAATATATCACTACTTGGGAATGTTCAAATAGCAACGGGAGGAATATGGAACACACTTGGCTCTGGTACATTTGCCTCAAGTACAAATTTAACTACTACTTATAGACCTTCTGCTACAGATACTACAAATGGTTCGGTACAGTTAGTACTTACCACAACTGGAAATAGTCTTTGTTTGCCAGAAAAAGACACCGTCTCTCTTATTATAGATCCAAAGCCAATTGTAAATGCTGGAACTGCTAGAGTCTGCGAAATACAAAATGGTGCGTCTTTGAATGGAGCGATAGTAAATGCGGGCGGAGGAATATGGTCTACTAGTGGTTCTGGAGTATTTGCAATCAACGCCGCTACTTTAAATGCTACCTATTTCCCATCAGCAGCAGATGCTACAGCAGGGTCAGTTGTTTTAACACTAACCTCAACTTCCAATGGTAATTGTAACAGTGTAAACTCAAGGGCAAACTTAAGCATTACACGAATACCAATTGCTAATGCAGGACCAGATATGTTTGTATGTCAAAATACAAATACCACAATTAATGCAACTCCCGATCCGCTTGCTGTTAGATATGAGTGGAGTAGATTTAGTGGTGCAATTATAAATGCCAATATCCTTGCCTTAAATGTATTCGCAGATAAGGATACAGCCTTTGTACTTACGGTTTATGATGCTAAAAATTGTGGTTCTATAAAAGATACTGTTCAAATACATACGTTCTTAATGCCAACACTTACAATTACGGGTACTCCTTGTATTACAGATAGTAATGTAATCAACTCTACGGCGCTTCCTGGCTTGCCACCTGTACCAGGAATTTACCAATGGTATAAAAATGCAGGCATTATGAGTGGACAAAATACCGCTGAGCTTCATCCTAACGTAAATGGTACTTATTTACTTACTTATTCTTATGGAGGATGTGCGGCCACTTCAAATCCGTTTACAATGAATGTATCTCCGATCGTAGCAGGAATAGATAAAACAAACTGTGTAAACAATACAACTATTTTAGGTCTTTCTAATGTAAGTGGCGGAACAACGTTTACCTACACTTGGACACCAGATCCTACAATAATTGGTGCAACAAATGGCAACTCTATAGCAGTAACTTCAAACCTAACATTTGATACAATACCTTATAGAGTCTCAGTAGCAAATGAATTCAATTGCTCAACAAGTGATAGTGTTTATTTAATTTCAATTGCGAAACCATTGTTAAACTTAGTAAACGACACACTTTGTCAGAATCAACTTACTACGTTAGATGCGAGTGCAAGCAACTTCGGTATTGGTACAGTACCTCCTATCGAAGACTTCTTCCCTACTTATGTATGGACTAGAGATGGTGTGAATCTGAACAACAACAGTAAGACTCAATTAGTAACTTCTTCTGGCAGGTACATTGTAGAAATAACGATTGGTGATTGTAATAATAATAGAGATACTTCAGATGTTATCTATAATCAATTTGCGCTATTCAATTTACCAGACAAAGCTAAATTCTGTTCAGAAACAGATAGCATACTTATATTAAACGCAAGTGCTACTCCTCAGTCAGGATTCACATTTAGTTATCTTTGGTCTCCTACAAATGCCACTACTCCAATAGTAGCTATAGAAGAGGAAGGTTATTATAAAGTTACGGTAACGAGTACAATAGGGACTAATTCCTGTCCAATTTCAGACAGTACGTTTGTTCGAAATATATGCGCTCCTAGAGTATTTGTGCCAAACGTCTTTACTCCAGATAAAGAGGGTAATAATAAAAACTTTAGAATATTCGGTGACAACTATAAAAATTTCAGCATTACGGTATTCAACAGATGGGGTGAAGTAATCTTCTCTTCTGACCAACTTGAATTCATGAAAACAACTGGATGGGATGGAATGTATAAAGGAAAACCAATGCCAGAAGGCGTTTACACTTATATCATCTACTATGATGGAGAAGAGGATGAATTTAAAGGACCTTATAGAAAAGAGGGGGAAATACTTATCTTAAGATAAAATTATCACTAGAAATAAAAAGAGCCAAGCTAACAACTCGGCTCTTTTTTATTTATTTTTTATACTTGAGAAATAGAAGAAGAATATATTTTAAGAGAATTCACACTAAGTTTAGCAACTTTGAAACAGTAAATTAAAAAAAAGTTATTACTTGACGTGGTGTTTTAATGAAGGGTTATCTTTTTAAATATTACACTCTAGTATGAAAATAAATAGATTTTATTTCTCTATTTCAGACAATACATACTGTTGTAATTCAGGAAAAAATAGGCGAAAATCTTCTTCAAAAAAACTATAATTTTCTTTTAATACAGTGACCGCATTTTCCATCTTAGAATCAAATTTAGCTCTTCGTGTCATGCCTTTAAATGCTTGCTCCATACCAAAAAAAGAATGATAATGATATAACCAATTATCTTTTTCCATATAAGGAAAAAAATACTTTACGCCTTCGGGCATTATATCAATTTCACTCCTTATAATTGAATAAATATTTTCAGTAAATTCTTTAAGAGGTACTTGAGAATAATCCCTCCAATGATGAGCTAAAAAATGATCAAAATAAATATCGGAAACAACGGACGAGTACTTACTAAAATAAGGTCGAAGTCTAGTTTTAGTAATTCCTACAACAGGATGTTGATCCGTAAATGAATCAATCTTCCTATGCAATAAGATACCTTTAATTATTCCTTCCCTATAATCTTTATACTGATTTCCTCTCACAGAATCAGCTATAAAATTTCCAATTATGAGATCTCTTGAACTCCCTGACAATAATGAATGAGCGAGAAAATTCACTATTCCATTTCTTCAGATTTCAAAATTGGAAAAGTTTTGAAAAATTGAAAGCCTAATCCAAATTCAAAATAGGGAAGCAATTGACTTTTATCTTCTTCTGGCAATCCGTTTACTTGAGTTTTATTGTACATCACACCTCCCATTATATGTGTATACATTCTTTTAGAAAAATAAGTTTTTAATCCTGTAGCAACAACACCTGTATATGTTACCTTTTTGAAATTTTCAGCAGATATTTTTGGGTAATTATCATATTCATATCCATACCCTCCATACACAGATCCTGTCCAATATAAATTATAAAATACAGGAGATATTTGAAGTATTTCCTGAGTTATTCCTACAGAATAGTAATTATAATTAGGCATTAATCGTAAAGTAGTGCCTTTGTAGCTTAAATCAATAGCTAGCATTGGTCTATATTTCCAAATGCTTAATCCACCATAAACACCAATGTTAAATTTGTGTTTTTCTGGAGTAGAAATTTGTGCAAAAGAACTGAACGATAATAGAAAAAATCCAGCAACAATTAATATTCTAGGCATAATACTCTATATTTATAAGCTAAATTTACTCTTTTTCTTAATTTAATTATACTAATTTTCAAGAAAGATTTTCTATAATAAAATTATGGTTAGTATAAATACAAATATCGGCTGCAATAGTAAGCGATTCACGTACTATTTCTTCCGCTGTCATATGTGAAGCATGTCGTTTGAGTGCTATAGCAGCCGATTGTGCGTACATACTCCCTGAGCCAATAGCTGCAATCTGATTGTCAGGTTCTAACACATCCCCAGTTCCAGATATAATTAGTAATTCATCTTTAGAAGCACTAATAATCATGGCTTCTAGTTTACTCAAGTACCGATCGGTCCGCCAGTCTTTAGCTAGCTCAATAGCTGCACGTTTCATATTACCACCAAAGGCATTTAACTTTTCGTCAAATCTATCTAACAATGTAAAGGCATCCGCTGTAGAGCCTGCAAAGCCTACCACTATTTTCCCATCTTGAAGTTTTCTTATTTTTTTTACATTGCTTTTTGCCACAGTATTACCCATGGTAGCTTGCCCGTCTGCTCCTATGGCTACCTTTCCATTGTGCATCACTGCTAATACGGTGGTAGATCTTATCTTTGGAAATTCATTATTCATAATTATAAAAAATACTATCTATTTTAAATTTTATATTAAAAACTCCAACTTACTATACTACAAGAAATGGAAATCTTAAAAACTATTACTTTTTAAAGCACAAAAAAACCTCTCAAATAGAGAGGTTTTTATTTTAACTATGCTAATATCCTAATTGGATCTTCTAGTAATGATTTAAGTGTTTGAAGAAACGCTGCACCTATGGCTCCGTCTACTACTCTATGATCACAAGATAAAGTCACTTTCATTATATTCCCTGGTACTATTTGTCCATTCTTCACAACAGGGGTTTGTTTAATTCCACCAATGGCAAGAATACAAGCATCGGGAGGATTGATAATTGCAGTAAATTCATCTATGCCAAACATTCCAAGATTAGAAATAGTAAATGTATTTCCAGACCAGTCGGCAGGTGTAAGTTGTTTATTTTTTGCTTTAGCAGAAAACTCTTTTACTTCAGCACCTATGTGAGAAAGGGATTTATTATCAGCAAATCGTATTACTGGAACCAAAAGTCCCTCGTCTACTGCCATTGCTACACCAATATGAATATGATGGTTGTAACGAATCTTATCTCCTAACCATGACGAATTTACTTTTGGATGTTTTCTCAAAGCAGCAGCAGTTGCCTTAATCACCATGTCGTTAAAGGATATTTTTGTAGCTGCAACCTCGTTAATACTAGTCCTTGCCTCAATAGCTTTATCCATGTTAATTTCCATAACAAGATAAAAATGTGGAGCCGTATAAAGACTTTCAGAAAGTCGTTTAGCAATTGTTTTCCTCATTTGAGAAACAGAAATTTCATCAAATCCTTCCTGTCCTACTACTTGTGGTAGAGTTACGCTTGGCGTGGAAGAGTTAGATTCTGCCTTTTGAGTTGTAGAAGATGTTGGAGTAAACGATTCAATATCTTTTTTAACAATACGACCTTGTTCACCTGAACCATTTACCTGTTTTATATCAATGCCTTTTTCTTTAGCTATTTTTTTTGCCAAAGGAGATGCTTTCAATCTACTATCGGAAGATGAATTTTGAGTTGTAGAACTAGACGTAGAAGTAGTTGTATTTTGTGCTTTCGGTTCCTCTTTTTTTACTTCAGTAGTAACTACAGGTTTTACCGAAGCTGAAAGTAAAGGTTTGTAATCTACACCCGCTTCACCAATGATCGCTAATACGCCATCTACAACAACTGCTTCACCTTCTTTTACACCTACGTATAACAGTATACCATCTGAATAAGATTCAAGTTCCATCGTAGCTTTATCGGTAGCTACTTCAGCCAACAATTCTCCTGATTTAACTTTATCACCAATTTTTTTATGCCAAGCAACGATTGTACCTTCTGTCATGGTATCACTCATCTTAGGCATTCTAATTACTTCGGCTTTAATACCAGAAAGATCTACCGTTGGTTCAGCTTTAACTTCTGATTCAACTTTATTATCTTCCTTTGGCTTTCCGTTGCCGTTACCGCCTGATTTAATATCCTTTAGTAAAGCATCAATATTTTCCCCTGATTGACCTATTACTGCAATAACACCGTCTATAGGTGCTGCTTCTTTTGCGTTAACTCCTATATATAATAAAGTGCCTGTCTCATAAGATTCCAACTCCATCGTTGCCTTATCGGTTTCTACTTCAGCTAGCAAATCACCTGATTTCACAGTATCTCCAACTTTTTTATGCCATGCAGCAATGACACCTTCTGTCATAGTATCACTCATTTTAGGCATTCTAATCACTTCGGCCATGTATTTATTCTTTATTTATAATATTCAGTATAGAAACTTAACCCAAAAATAATTTTTTTAATATTAAATACCATACTTAGTTAGTAAAATAATGGGTTCTCTATAAAAAATACCAAGCAAATACCTTTAATACAGTTGTAAAATTAATAAAATCAATAAATGAGCAATTGCAAATCAACAACTTATCATCAATTATATAAATTTACACTAAAATCTGGATATTGTTGTAAAAAAATTAATTTTTAAAGAAACTTGGACAAGGAAGTCTTTTCATTGGTTTATACTTCTTCGATTTAGCATAAACATAGGTTATGTTCAATTCGTGAGCTCCACCTGTACCAACCGTCTGAAGTTTCGATAATGTAAAATCATAACTGTAGCCGATACTTATAGTTTGGTATCTCCATCCTAATAAAGCAACTACTGATTCATTGTTTCGGAAATCCTGTAGTCTTTTAAAAGGTATACCTCTGTACCAAACTCCTGCCATTAATTGATCATAAATTAAATAAACTCCTATGTCGGTTTGATCGGATTTTCCTTGAGATTTATAATGAAAAGTAGGTGTAAGACTTACTTCTTTTTCGTTTTCAAGATAGGCTAAATAACGTTTTTCTTTTAAGTAGATTTTGTACCCACCTGTAAGAGCAAATTTCATAGGCAAATCACTCTTGCCGCCTGTTAAAGATTCATTTGGAGTATTGATATTATGAAAAGAAATTCCTCCCCATAATTTTTCAGAGTATAACAACAATCCTGAAGAAATATTCGCAAATCGTTTTCTTGGTCCACCCGCTACTACATCACCGTTCCAACCACTTTTATCATCGAAGCTTTCCGGAAATCTTAATTTAGAATAATCTACATTTCTATCCATATAATCTAACTGCAAGCCAGGTCGAAAAGTGAAGGTAGGGGATACGGGTAACTCATATGCATATTGTACACCAACTTGAGTAGAACTAAGTATCGAGCCTGCTTGCCAGTCTCTGAAAACTTGAATACCTAAACCACTTCTATATTTAGCAAAATAATTATCTGCTGCAAAAAAAGCAGTTGTATAACGACTTAGTGCAGCACTACTTGTAGTACTATTTACACCTGGCCATTGAATTCGATTGTGTAATGTTAATCTTGCTGCATGTGCACTACCTGCAAAAGCGGGGTTTTGGTAGGTTGGCACCGCATAAAATTGTGAAAATTGAATATCCTGAGCGAAAGCAGAATAGCTTCCGAAAAATAATATTAAAAGTAATTGTTTAATTTTTTGCATAAAAAAAGACGCTATATTATTCTCTTATACGGTAGCAATAAAAAAAAGGTATAGTAAAAATCATATAATTTTTACTTAAAAAGTACAAAAACCTTACTCTTTAAGTATTATTGCTGAATTTCTATTAATCTTTGTTGATAGCGAATATACTCTAAATCACTAATCTGACCTTTCAACTCCTTTAAGGTAGACTCTGCATAATTGATAAAATGCATATCAAAACATACTTCCAAATAAGCTTTTTGCGTGGCTACTGTTGGATTATTTTGTACAATTTCTACCATTTTATTATAAGCCAACTGACCTTGTCCATGTTTACTTAAATAATTAACTGCTTTAGTAAAAACTAAGTCTACATAAGGTGCTGAAGAAATACTTTTTAAATACTGTTGACTAGCTTTTATACTATCGTTGTTAGCCTCATAAGCAACTGCTCTAAAATAAGGGCGCATAAGCTCCTTATCGGAATTAAGCTTTTGTGTGTCACTATTCTCTGCAAGAAATTTACCCTCCTTAAGTTCTGACTTCAATAACAATTGAGTATAATTTCGTTCGCCCAATGCATAAGGGTTCAATTGCTGAATAGTCTCGATAGAAGAAAACACAACAATGGCTTTCTCTAATTCATTTTTTTCAATATAGTACCTACAAAGAGCACTGCCAGCATAAACCTTTACTTGATCGTTTGTAAAAGAAGTATATATCTTCTCTAATTGCACTGTTGAATTATTTCTTAATGTAATTAAAAAATATTGAAGACGATCCGATTCCTCTAATTCCGTCAACACAGAACTACTCTTAACCGATGTTATTTTTATTAAGTTAGCTGCGATCCCTGCTATATTTTTATCTGGAGAAAATTTCAATTGATGAAGTATGAATAAAGCATCCTCTAGTTGGTTTGAAAGTAATGCTGTTAAAGCATAATTAATTTGTGTATTGCCGTTTCCTCCCTCAGAGGCAACTTTGAAATAATCAGATGCAGCTTTATTTTGTTCTTGTTCAAACATCCAATAACCAAGTAACGTTGAGTAAACTTCCTTACGAGATGACAATGCATTTAAAAGAATCATATCTTGAATTGCTTCAAATTGATTACCTCTATAATATTTTTTAAGGGAGGCTTGACAAGAAAGCTGGTCTTTATAGGATTCATTGGAAACTTTATTTTTCAATTCTACAATTTTATTAAATGCACTACTTGTAGTATCTTTTAAGGTGTTTACATTACTATTTACCAAATACGCATACGTATTGGCATTGAGAACAGAATCTTTTATAAATAAATTATTAAATAAGTCAGTAGATTTTTTCCCTAATTGATTTAAGATGGCTAGTTTATTATTTTGAAAAGAAATATGATCAGGGTAGTTTTCTTGCTGAAGAATAGAATCTGCTTCGTCGTATAAATTTCGTTTAGCAAGTAAATAAAGTATATTAGAGGACGCAACTTGTTTTTCATCCATCACATCCTTTGCCTTCAGAAAATAATAGACGGAAGAGTCTACCAAATTTACTTTATGGTAAAGAACACCTAGATTATTATAAAGTCTTCCATCACCAGGAAATTTTTTCAATCCTTCCTGCACTTGAAATAAAGCCTTAAACAATTCACCTGTTTCAACATAATTATTACTCAGACCAATGTACGACTGAACAGAGGGATCTCTAAGCAATGCATTTTCATAATATCCTTTAGCTATCTCTTTATTATCTACAATACTAGCCAGAGAAGCTACAGAATAATTAGCTCGTTGATTAGGATAATCATATGATATTGCTTCATTGTAATACTCAAAAGCAAGTGGATATTGTTTTTCATAGACCATTACATCTCCTGCGTTTGTATAATAACCCGCCAAGGCAAGATGATAAGGGTACTTTTGCTGGTAAATGAAAAAAATCGCTGACATGGTTATTGAAAATGCTGGTACTGCCCAGAACGTAAGCCTTACAGGTTTATAGACCATTTCATAAATAGAAGTTTTATCGTTAAAAAATCTCAAAAAATTAATTAAAACATATATCAAAAAAGAAAAGCCTATAAACATGTGTCCATAAACAATAATGATTTCATAGGCTTCTACCATTCCTTTGTTGCCATTGATTAGGGCATAGGAAATACCAGCAAACGAAATTATAGCTAGACTGATATAAACGAATGCTCCAGCTGGTGCAAAGGGAAGTACAGTGGAAAACATTTCCGACCTTTTTTTAAACATCCATATTCCTAGTACAGCAGATATTGTCAATAATAAAAATGGATTTAAATAAACAATATCTAATTTAAAAACATACATTTTTTTCATTAATAACAGAAAGACATTTACTAAGTATAAAACAGAGGCGAAGAAAAAATTCAAAAGAGCATTTTTACTTCCTACAGTACTACTACTAGATACTACATACAACAAGCCTTTTATTATATCGTAACCAATTACCAATACGAATAGTATTGTAATCCATAAGGGAAATAAACTACCAAAATTTGCCATATATAGGAAGGGTGTGGCTACTAAAGAATACTTACTAATTAAAAAAAACAGTATAATAGTCAAACCAAAAAATATACAAAAGCGTACTAAATAACTTACTGATTTAAAAAAGGAATTAAAAACAAAACTAACGCTACCATAAACTAAAAAGATTGATACGGTAGGTAAATGACCGATGCTCCCGAAAAGCTGTAACATATCAATTTTAAGATTAAATAAAAAACACAGGAACAATAGCATTCCTGCCATATACCAGTACAGATCAAGAAAAGAAAAGGTTGTTAATATGAACAACACACCTAATATTACAAGAGATAGATATAAATAAGAATAGTTAACATTAACCTGTATTTCTGACGTCACATATTTATCAAGTGCATAATAACTTTCAGACTCTACAGTGAAATTCAGTAGATTTCTGGCGAACTGATCGACCACTACTTTTACAGGTTCCAACTCACTCTCAACTTCCCACTTGACAGCACCTTCCATAGAATTTAAGGAAGCATAACCAAGCGCTAAAATCAAAAAAACAAAAATTAATAAAAGAAAAAAATAGATTTGTTTGTAGGGACTGTTCCAGTTTTTCCAGAAGTATAAACTATTCATTAGTGTAATTTATTTGTAGCAATATATATTAAAAGAGAAAACCTCCAGAATTATCATTTCCAGAGGTTTTAAAGTATTCAATTCTATTAACCCAAAAACTTAGGTACTCTGAAATAATCAGAATCTTTTTTAGGCGCATTCAATAATGCTTCTTCATGTTTCAACGAATTATTTACAATATCGTCACGCAAGACATTTACTTCTTCGCTCATGTGAATTAGCGGCTCTATATGATCTGTATTCACTTCATTTAGTTTATCCATCCAGGTAATAATTTTGTTGAAATTATCAGACATTTTAGCTGCTTCAATTTCATTAAATTCAAGACGGGCCAAATGCGCTATCTTACTGATGGTTTCTTTATCTACACTCATTTTTTTATTATAAAATTATGGATACTTCTATTATTTTTCTACGTGAAGTAGTTTATGTTGTTTTTGTAATTCTTGAAAGATAATGTTGTGAGTTTTCTTTTTTAAACTTTCGAGATCGGCTAGAGTCATACCCTTTGTTTCTATAGCCTCATGTATAATTACTTTCATTAAATGTCGTCTCGG
>JANOTP010000179.1:0-21024 GCA_031416415.1 Cytophagales bacterium
GAATTATGTAGGAACTACTGATGCGAATGATCTAGTTTTCAAAACAAACGGTCTTGAAAAAATAAGAATCGGGGCAACAACAGGAACTACAACAATTGGTTTACCAACAGAAGCTTTAGGAAATCGAATTCCTAGATTATTAGTTAGAAGCGCAACAGGGCAATATGGAATGTATAGTGTGGGTACTAATGCAAGTTTCGAATTAAACTCTCAGCAACGCGTAAACATTAATGATAATTACCCACAAATAGGCGCTGGTTTTATAAACGGTTCTTTCAACTATGGAAGTGGTTGGAAAACAGTTTTTTCTGTTAGCAATTCAGGAAGTTTATATCTAGGAGATAATAGTTTATTTGGATTTCCGGGTTCATATGCTTTTCCATATAGTATTTATACTCAATATGGATTATCAATTGGACTGGCAAGCTCTACTGGAAATATGTTAAACATTCCTGGTGGATATGCGGTTATTGGCAATGTAACAACACCCGCAGGTTATAAACTTTATGTGGAATCGGGAATTCTTACGGAAAAAGTGAAAGTAGCCGTAAAAAGCACTTCTAATTGGTCTGACTTTGTATTCAATAAAGAATATAAACTACTTTCTCTAGGTGAAGTAGAATCGTTTATCGCAAAAAATAAACATTTGCCAGGAGTACCTTCAGCAGAAGAAGTAGTGAAAGAAGGAATTGATGTAGCTACAATGGATGCTAAACTTTTACAGAAGATAGAGGAGCTTACGCTTTATATGATTGAGATGAAGAAGGAGATAGAAATTTTAAAAAGTAAATAATTAAGCTATAAAACTATGAAAAAATATTCAAGTAATTTATGGCAAAAATATAGGGTTATATTTGTATTATTATTTTGTATGGCACTATCGGTAAAATCACAAGCTAGCTTTTCTGTACAGTTAGTTTTATCGACTACATCTGGAGGTTCCGCTGCTATTCCTCCGTTGTGTGTGAATAATATTATATATTATTTTACAGTAACAATAACTAAGGAGTCAACTGACGATGGTACTGGAGATTATCAATTAGTATTCAAAGGCTCTGATGGCAGTTATACTTATATTGATAATTGGATCGTATTTGATGCTGAATTTGCTGGTGGCACTGTTTATACAAGAACGGCCTCATTTAATATGTCTTCGATTTTTCTGAGTACATATAGCTTAGATAATGGGCAGCTTTATGCTCAATATACAAATGGCCCTAACTATTTTAGTACCATATATGCAACCTCTGCTCCATTTGTTGTAGTCTCTCCTTCTAGTGCATCAATTAATTCGACAAGTTCTGTAACCCTTACAGCTTCTTCTAGTAGCAGTTCGAGTTATGCATGGACTCCCTCTACTGCTTTAAATCAAACTACTGGAGCTTCCGTTATTGCATCGCCTGGTACAACAAAAACCTATAAAGTGATTGCTACAAATACTATTACTGGTTGTGTAGGGTCAAAGACTGTCACAATAACAGTTACAGGGCCTTGTTGTGCTCCAAACAAAGTATATAATAATCAAACACTGATAGATACTTATACCAGTGATTATATTACAGCCTCTGGAAATAGTACACTGACTTCTGGTTCCATCGTTGCTTTAAAAGCTGCAAACTACATACTATTTAATCCTGATGTAGTACTTAATTCTGCTTCCAATACAACTTTTACCGCCTCCATTGGTTCTTGCATTTATAATGGTTGTCGCACTGGTTCTTTCGAGGTATTATCAAGTCAGGACTTAACAGGTACATCTGCTGATATTTTGGCAGATCAATCGTCTGAGACTATTAGTGTTTATCCTAATCCTTCTAATGGAATTTTCACAATTAAAAGTTTTGGTAATATAGATGGAGTCGTAGTATTGAATAGTCTTGGTAGTGTTATTTTAAGTGATTCTAAAGCTCAGGTTGATTTGTCAAATCATCCTGAAGGATTTTATTATTTTAGAGTATCTTCAAGTGGTAAGACAGTTACTAAGATGGTATTTAAAAGATAGAGTATTTAAATTAAATACCCTATCTGAAAAAATGCGTTAATTTAAATCCTCAAACTAAATTAGGTTTGAGGATTTTTTTGCTTCTCTGATAGAGTCTTCCCTGATATTTTATCTACCCAGCATTACTAGCCATATTTTAGAACAAAACAAGATTTAATTTTTATTCCATAGCTGTTCTAGTCATATTTTTTATTATTTTTGATAAATTATTTTTTAAATTTTACATTTTTCAACTTTATTTTTATGCTAATAGCAAACCCATTATACGATGTTGTATTCAAGTATTTATTAGACGACAAGAAAGTTGCACGATTATTTATTGGAGTTATTCTTGGAGTAGAAATTTCAGAATTGGAATTTAAACCTCAAGAAATTCCAATTGTATTTTCGAAATCAGACGAAATGGATGAAACAAAAACCCTTGTACAAGTCCTGCGAATAGACTTTAAAGCTCGAATAACTTATCCTAATGGTACATCTATGTTAGTCTTGATAGAATTGCAAAAAGTCAAGATAGATACTGATATGATGCGTTTTAGGAAATATTTAGGATCTCAGTACGCTGACCCCAAAAATATAGTGACTATTGAAGGAAGAAGAATGCCATTGCCTATTATTACGATTTATTTTCTAGGTTATAGTTTGAGAAATTTTGAACAATCCCCCATTTTAAAAATCAAAAGAGCTTATATTGATAATTTTAACCAAGAAGTTCTTTTGCAAAAAGATAGTTTTATTGAGGCGCTTAGCCATGATACTATTATAATTCAGTTGCCACAAATAAAACATAAAAGAAGGAACGAACTAGAACAAATATTAAGTATATTTGAAGTACAGAGTATACAGACATTTGAAATGAAATTCCCTATCCCTGAACAATATATAGAAATTGTAAAACGACTTAACCTTGCTGTTACAGACGAAGAAGTTCGCTATGCAATGGAAGCACAGGAAGCTATGGAAAACGACTATAATAGCAAAGACATTGCTCTGGAAGAAGAGCGAAAGTTAAAAGAGGAGGCCTTGTTAAAAATATCAGAAGCAATGAAAAAGTTAAAAAAATCTGGGATGAACAGCACTGAAATAAGTGCTATTTTTAATCTTTCAGAGCTTGAAGTAAGTAGGTTAATTTCATAAACTATCTTGCTCCATGGAAGGATTCTTCTATTGACATTTTGCTACGCAGAATTATATTTGTTTCGGTTGATATTGAAGGACGCTCTAAACTACTTGAAAATGGTGCTACTGGGGTAGACTTATTTTTTATGTTAAGTAGTTTTGTGATTTATTTAACGCTAGAGAAATACCTTACATTGGAAAGATTTTGTATTGAAACGGTTCATTAGAATTTATCCTACCTATTGGATTTGTGTATCGTATAGTGTAGCTACAATCATTGCCTATAGTATTTACTAATCAACTTTTATTAATGAGTTGGTAACTCATTAATTCTGCATAAAATCGAATTTTATAATTATTAGAAGAAAAAACTTCTTTATAATAATTAACTGATCTATTGTATCTTTATACTTCTAAAAAAAACGTTATGCGAATATATTATGTCTTTATAGTTATGTTGTTGCTTTATGGTTGTAAGACTGAACAGCCAGTTTCGAAAGGAAAAACAATAACTGCAAAAGATTCCCTTATCATAAAAAAAATCGATTCTATAAAAAAACAGGTTTCGTTGGAAATAAAAATTGGACAAATGATATTGGTAGGAATCAACGACCGAAAATTGCTCTCTCCAACCGATACACTTAGAAAAGATATTGCTTCTGGAAAAACAGGCGGGATTATTTTATTTGAAAAAAATATTTCGCCAATTGATTCAAAAGAAAATTTAAAATTGCTGATCAAAGAATTACAGGAAGAGTCTTCTATCCCTTTGTTTATGAGTATTGATGAGGAAGGAGGGAAAGTACATCGCTTGAAAGAGAAATATGGTTTTATAAAAATGCCATCCGCAGCGTATTTAGGTGCCCTTCCCACAACTGATTCTACCTTTTATTATACTAAAGATTTGGCAACATTGCTTGCAGAACTAGGTATTGATGTAAACTTCGCTCCTTGTGTAGATGTAGCACTCAATCCAGAAAATCCCGTAATTGTGAAAACAGGGAGGAGTTATTCCTCGATTCCAAAAGAAGTAGCCAAGCATTCTATAGCAAATATAAAAGCACATCATAGTGCGAATGTTAAAACCGTTTTAAAACATTTCCCTGGCCATGGCAGTTCTATGACAGATTCACATTATGGTGTTACCAATGTCACAAAACAATGGAATGCTATAGAATTGCTTCCATACAAAGAGATTATAGAATCTGGATATTGTGACGCCATCATGACTGCACATATTGTAAATTGTCGTCTTGACACAACTTGTCTTCCAGCAACATTATCAAAAAAAATAGTTACAGATCTCTTAAGAAAAGAGCTTAATTTTAATGGAGTAATTTTTTCGGATGATATGCAGATGCATGCGATCAGCAAAAATTATGGTATTGAAAAGGCTGTTAAAATGTCTATACTCGCTGGTGTTGACGTAGTAGTGTTTGGAAATAATGTAAATGCTACAGATCGTATTACCCCTTCAGAAATTCATGCTATCATTATGAAGCTAGTGAAATCGGGAGAGATCAGCGAAAGCCGGATCGATGAATCGTATAAGCGGATAATAGAAATGAAGAGTAGAAAGGTGAATTAATTTTGTATGACTGACGAAGAAAAAAAACGTTATAACCGTCATATTATACTTCCTGAAATAGGGTTGGAAGGACAGCTAAAACTTAAACAAGCTTCTGTATTTATATTAGGTGCCGGTGGTTTGGGATGTCCAGTATTGTTGTACTTGGCTGCTGCAGGAGTTGGCAAAATTGGCATTGCCGATTTTGATGTAGTTGACGAAAGTAATCTTCAACGTCAGGTTTTATATACTACTGAAGATATCGGATTGTCCAAAGTTGAACAAGCAAAAAAAAGAATTCAATTGCTAAATCCGTTTATTGATATCGAGACATATAACACAAAGATTAATAAAAATAATTGTGTAGAACTGTTAAAAAATTATGATATAATCGTTGACGGTTCAGACAATTTTGCTACTCGTTATTTGATAAATGATGCTTGTGTGATGCTAAATAAACCATTGGTATTTGGTTCCATTTTTAAATTTGAAGGACAAGTATCTGTATTTAATTATAACGATGGTCCAACTTATCGTTGTTTGTATCCGACGCCACCAAAAGAAGGAGAAGTCCCTAATTGCTCAGAGATAGGAGTTATGGGAGTATTGCCGGGTATTATTGGTACGCTGCAAGCAAATGAAGTGATAAAAATAATTACGGGTATTGGAGAGGTGCTGAGTGGCAAATTATTATTAGTTGATGCCTTATCTATGAGTTTTAATACAATTACTTTTTCACTCCTTCCTGAGAATAATACTATAAAAGAATTTATTGATTACGATTTTTTTTGTGGTATTTCAAAAAGCAAAACAATACAATTATCGGCGGAAGAACTAAAGCAAAGAATTAATAAAGAATATTTTTTTCAATTGATAGACGTAAGGAACGAAGAGGAGTTTCAACGATTTAATATTGGCGGAAAACTAATTCCCTTATCCGAATTAAAAAGTAGAAAAAATGAATTATCAATAGATACAGAAATTATCCTTATTTGTCAGAGTGGGAAAAGAAGCGAAGCAGCAGCAGAAATATTATTAGAATATGGTTTTACACAAATTCTTAATCTTAAAGGTGGTCTAAATAAATGGTAAATAAATAATAGTGTATCAATTTACAAAAATCTAGTCAATCCTATTAGTCTAATAAATTATCGTTAAACCATAAAATCCTGTCAATCTATTAATCTCATAAATCCCAGTTAAGTGATTGCCTGACACAGCTCAATTAGTACTCCATTTGCCGATTTAGGATGAATAAAACAGATCAGTTTATTATCTGCTCCTAATTTTGGTTCTTCATTTAGCAGTTCAAATCCTTCCTCCTGTAGTCTTTTCATTTCTGCCTTAATATCGAGTACTTCAAAAGCAATATGATGTATGCCTTCTCCTTTTCTGTTTATAAATTTTGCAATACTACTCTCCTCTGAAAGTGCTTCAAGAAGTTCTATTTTAGTCTCTCCCATCTGAAAAAAGGAAGTTTTCACCTTTTCGCCAGCGACTTCCTCTTCTTTAAAAGGTTCTTTGCCAAGAAGTTTTGAAAACAGTGAATTTGATGAATTTAGGTCTTTTACAGCAATAGCAATATGTTCTATTTTTAACATTTTAGATGTATATTTGTACCTAATACTAATGAACTATTCTTTATCATAGAAGGTTTAAAGAATAGTAAAGTAATGTACACAGTTATTAGTCTAAATCAAAAATAACGATGATCAACGTAACCGATAAAGCAAAAGAGCACGTAAGTGCATTAAGAATAAAAGACGCACTTACCGAAAATCATCATGTACGAGTTTCTGTAGATGGGGGAGGTTGTTCTGGTCTTATGTACGACCTTAAATTTGATGACACCATCAATCCTGGCGATCATGTATTTGAAGACAATGGAGTGAAAGTATTGGTAAATAAGAAAAGTCTTCTTTATTTGGCTGGCACTACGTTAGATTTTTCTGACGGATTGAATGGAAAAGGATTTCAATTTATAAATCCGAATGCAACACGTACTTGTGGGTGTGGAGAGAGTTTTTCAGTGTAATTTTCTACACTTTATTCATGAATATAAATCATTAATCCTTTCAATATTGGAAGGATTTTTTTATTCCATCCCAAACTTAGACCAAATATCAGTTTGCGGAAGCGGGGCGATAAAATGAACTTTTTCATTTTGTATAGGATGCTCGAAATCTAATCTTCTTGCGTGTAGACAGATACTGGCATCTTTATTAGTGCGGTCAAAGCCGTATTTTATATCGCCTTTTATAGGACATCCTATAGAGGCAAGTTGAACTCGTATTTGATGCTGGCGTCCTGTGATAGGGCGAATTTCCAATAAGTGATAATTCTCTATACTAGAAATTAATTTATAACTCAATTCAGCCCGCTGACTATCGGGCACTTCTTTTTTGTGCGCTCTGGTAATATTTTTTTGTTGTACGCGTGTAAGCCAATGAATCAATGTACCTTCATTATTTTCAGGTTTTTGTTTTACAATTGCCCAATATACTTTTTCAATTTGTCGATCGTGAAAAATTTTGTTCATCCGTTCAAGTGCCTTGGATGTTTTAGCCAATAAAACAAGCCCACTTACTGGACGATCTATACGATGTACTAAACCTGTAAATACATTTCCCGGTTTTTGATATTTAACTCGAATGTATTCGCGTACATGGTCCGTAAGTGGTGTATCGCCAGTCTTGTCGCCTTGTGTAGGTACACCAGCTTTTTTATTGACTAGGATTAGATGATTATCCTCGTATACTATTGTAAAAAAATCTTCGTGTAACTCCATTTTTACTGCTTGATCCTCTACCTGTTTAATTTATATGTTCACTGTAGATTATATTTCCTTCAAATATTTTTTAGCCATTTGCCTGATCCATTCATGTTTGTTAGAAGAGGCGATTTTTTCTAAAACTTTTTTACCATCTTCTCTATTTTCATCTTTCATCAATTTTATATATTCTCCATAATAACCAATAAAGTAATATAGATCTTTACCTGTTTTAGTGATTATCTTATCTTTAAACCAATCGTATTTAGTTAAGTTTTTGCTAAAAATATAATAGTCGGCAATAGAGATAAGTATGTCACCATTCTCACTATTTTCAAACTGTTCTATTTTTTTATCTTTATCGCTAGCCTCTGTTTTCAGGTAAGCGCTAAGGGAGGCGCTTACCACAGAGTATGGTTTTTCACGTAAGCCCATTTCGTAGGCATACGTGTATTTTTTAAGATTGAAAGAAGCGATCATTGTGATAGCATGTGCTTTAACAAGAGGTTTCGGATCGGTTACTGCAATTTGTTCAATTTTTAAAATGAAATCATCAGGACCTGGAACTACATGTTTTGCAAATTGGTCCAATGCGGTTTCTCTAATTACCCAGAATTTATCTGCCAATGCTTTCATTAGAATGTCTACTTTGGCTGGTTCCGAAAATGGATTGTAGTTGGGAATATTATCCTTATTAGCAAACAATCTTTCCATGGCAATAGCTCTGGCTCTGTATCGCTCGCTATTTTCATATTGAAAAATAAACTCGGCATCTGTTTTGTCGTGATATATTTTTCCTAGTAGTTGAAATTCGGCATCTACTAAAACATTTTGGGGAGTGCTGAAAACAGGAAGTGTAAATTCTTGTGTCGATTTATCTATTACAATAGAGTAACGTGTTTTATTTCCATTTTCCCAAACGTCAACTGTCAGAGGGAGGCGGTATACAGGAGCTTTAAGTGTATCTTGAAGTTGTGTAATTGAAATTTTTAAATTACCGGCACTGTGTACATGAGAAACTTTTAAATCTGGATGTCCTGGTGCTAAAAACCATTGGTTAAAAAACCAGTTTAAGTCTTCTCCTGTTACTTCTTCAAAAGCAAGTCGTAGGTCGTGCACTTCAGCTGTTTTAAATTGTTTTTTAGTAAGGTATAATTTAAGGGATTCAAAAAAAGCCGTATCGCCAACATAGTTGCGGAGCATGTGTAGTATTCTTCCGCCTTTATTATAACTATGTCGGTCAAACATATCCTCTTTATCAAGGTAATGATGACGGATTATAGGTTCTTGTTTATTCTCTGATTCGTCGAAATATTCTTCCTCTTCTTTTACATCAAGATAATCGGCTTCGTCTTTTCCATATTTATATTCAGACCAAAGGTATTCAGAGTAGTTTGCAAAAGATTCGTTGAGCGGGAGATTTGCCCAGGACTCACACGTTACAAGGTCGCCAAACCAATGGTGAAAAAGTTCATGAGCAATAATCCCATCCCAGTTTTCGTCGAGCAGTTGACGGTCGTCGCATTGCAAAGCTTCCATGAAGACAGTGGCAGTAGTATTTTCCATTGCTCCTGAAATAAAATCTCTGACAACTACTTGAGAATATTTATTCCAAGCGTATTTGTAGCCAAGTTTTGTAGAAAAAAATTCGATCATTTCGGGTGTATTTCCGAAAATGTTTCTTGCATACTTTTCATATTTTGGTTCAACATAATAATTAACATCGATTCCACGCCAATGGTCTTTTATCACTTTAAAATTACCTATAGCCATCATGAATAAATAAGGAGCATGAGGTAAATCCATTTTCCAATACTCTGTTTTTGTGCTATCAGTGTTTGCTTTGGTATAAATATGTTCTCCGTTTGAAAGTACTGTTAAGTTGCTATCAACAGTAATGAACATTTCCTGAGTAGTTTTTTCATTTGGGCTGTCAATAGTAGGAAACCAACAGGAGCTAGATTCGGTCTCGCCTTGTGTCCAGATTTGTTTTGGTTTGTCTTTTATAGCTCCATCAGGATTAATGAAGTATAAGCCTCTATCGTCTGTTATTGCTAGGCTACCTTGTTTGGGTAATTCATTTGGCTTTGCAGTGTAGTTGATTTTTATCAAAAAAGTATCTGTTCGAAAATAGGTTTTAGGGAGTTGTATGGTGATGACTTTAGTATTGTAGGAATATTTTAATTCTTTTTCTTCGCCTAAAAGTACCACGCTATGAATGTCCATGCCTTTGGCATCGAGTAAGAGCGTGTTTTGAGGATAAAAATAAGGTTTGAAAGTAAGAGTTGCCACTCCAAAAACGTATTGCTTTTTCCAATCAAAGCTTACTTCTAATTTAGTATGAAGTAAATCATTTTTGATTGTACGAGAAGGATTATAAGGACCATTGGCTGTTTTAGGTTCATTTTTTTTTCTCCCTTCCGTTAATTTATTTTTTTTAGAATTATTTTTCGAAAAATTGCTTGTGGTGCATGAATTAATAAATATTAAAATTAATCCTATAAAGAATAATTTTTTGATTAAATTAAGGTACATATTTTAAAGTTAGATTTCGTGCTATGATTAATATAATAGTTAATAAAGATAAAATAATTGAATATAAAGAGGAAAACGATAAAAAATTTTTGAATAATTTTTTTATCGACGCAGATATTAAAAGCGTAGGGGAAGGGCAATATCATATTCTATACAAAGGTAAGTCATATAGAGCAGAACTTTTGGATTTTGAGGACAAGAAAAAAATAAAAATCAGAATTAATGGTAAATCTATTTCCTTAGAAATTAAAGATCAAAGTGATCTTCTACTTGATAAGATGGGACTTTCGACTATTTCGTCTGTAAAGATGCAAGAGATAAAAGCACCTATGCCGGGTTTGATAATAGACATTAATGTTTCAGCAGGCGATTTAGTAAAGATAGGAGATCCGCTATTAGTTCTTGAAGCAATGAAAATGGAGAATATAATTAAATCTCCTTGTGATGGGATAATACAAGAGGTTTTTTCTAAAAAAGGAGATATCGTTGAGAAAAATAAAATATTAATAAAGTATGTGAATTAGTATTTATGGATCAATCTCTTGAGTTTTTAATAATTTAATTTGTTTTATTATCAATAGTACATTACTTATAATAAAATACAAAAACAAGTAATTTAACAACTGGGAATTATAGCAGTGTTAATAAAAATTAATCAATATATAGCATTATAAGGCTTTTACCAATTGTATTTTTTGATAATTTGATGTAGGTTTGTTGGGTTTAAATAGATTTTATTGGTGTATTTATCCAATACTATATTTTCTTCCGCTTTCTAACATATAAAGTCTAAAATATATTCACAATGAAGTATAAAAGAGTTCTTCTAAAACTAAGTGGTGAAGCACTGATGGGAAATCAGAAGTATGGTATTGACCCTGAAATTCTTGGCAAATACGCTTTAGAAATAAAATCGATTGCTGATAAAGGAGTTCAGTTGGCCATCGTAGTAGGTGGTGGGAATATATATAGAGGAATGCAAGCCGAAAGCATGGGTATAGACCGTGTGCAGGGCGATTACATGGGTATGTTGGCAACTGTGATAAACAGTATGGCACTACAAAGTGCATTAGAAAAAAGTGGTCTTTATACTAGACTTATGTCAGGTATAAATTTGGAGCAGGTTTGCGAACCTTTTATAAGAAGAAGAGCAGTTCGTCACTTGGAGAAAGGTAGAGTTGTAATTTTTGGTGCAGGTACTGGTAATCCTTATTTTACGACAGACTCCGCTGCAAGTTTAAGAGCGATTGAAATCAATGCAGAAGCGGTACTTAAAGGAACTAGGGTAGACGGAATTTATACTGCTGATCCTGAAAAAGATCCAACCGCTACAAAATATTCTAACCTTACTTTTAAAGAAGTATATGAAAAAAAATTAAATGTAATGGACATGACCGCATTTACCTTATGTAAAGAAAATGGTCTGCCTATTATTGTTTTTGATATGAACAAACCAGGTAACCTAATGAAGATCATTGATGGTCAGGATGTAGGTACTTTAGTAAGTATGTAAATAGTAAAGTTTAGTTTAGAGTTTACTTTAAACTCTAAACTTTGAACTTTAAACTTTTAACGTTAAATATTATAATATAAAAAATGGAAGAAATAGAGTTGTACCTCGATGATGCAAAAGATTCAATGCATAAAGCTCTTAAGCATACTGAAATAGAGCTTACAAAAATACGGGCTGGTAAAGCGTCTCCTAATATGCTTGACGGTTTAATGGTAGATTATTATGGAGTTCAGTCTACTATACAGAATGTTTCGTCCATCTCTTCTCCTGATGTTAGAACCTTAGCTATAAAACCATGGGAGAAAGGTATGATTTCTACCATCGAAAAAGCTATAAGAGATGCTAATCTTGGGTATAATCCTCAGAATAACGGAGAGTCAATTATTATAAATATTCCTCCTATGACAGAGGAAAGAAGGAGAAATTTGGTAAAACAAGCCAAAACAGAAATTGAAAATGGCAAGGTTAGAATCAGAACTATCAGAAAAGATACGAACGACGAGCTAAAAAAACTCCTAAAAGACGGAGCTTCTGAAGATGCTGTAAAAGCTGCTGAAGATAAAGTACAGACCATGACTAATGAATATATAGTGCTTATAGACCAATTGTTAGCGAAGAAAGAAGCCGAAATAATGACAATATAGTTTTTGTCCAATAAAAAATCTTCTTTTTGATGTTAAAATAAGAAAATCACAACATTATTATATTTTATTCGTATTAGATTATAGGTCAGATTTATTCTGACCTTTTTACTTATTATATTGCTCTCAGAATAACAGAACCTCTTGAAATTAAAAGCTCAAATATTAACACTTTTCATGCTTACTAGTATTGCTGTAATTGCAGTAACAGGTTATTTATATTACGATCAAGTACAAACTATTCTTATTGAACAAAACATTAATCAGTTAAAGGCAGTTTCTAAAGATAAGTCTGCAAGGGTAAATGCGATTATTCAAAATAAAATTATTGAACTTGAAATTCTTCGTCGTTCGCCTTTAATACGCTCTGAACTCTATAAATATGTAGCGGGAGACAGCAATGGAGTAAATAAAATTTCGCTTTATAACAACATCATCCGTTCCAAAGAAGCCATAGAGGGTATTAACAGACTCATGATCTTGGATAGTTCAGGCAACGTTGTGATATCTTCTAATCCTGCGAGAACATTAAAAGAAAATTATTCAGATTATAAATCGGTTGCTAACTTTTCAGACAATACCAAAGCTAATATTGAATATCGATATAATGAGCACGATGAATTGGTACTTTGTTTAGCAGCATTTATAGATGGAGAATATATACTTCTAATAGAAAATGATGTCAATCAAATTATTTCTGTTACAGAAGACTATACAGGTCTTGGTGCCTCTGGGGAAACAGCAATTTTTCAGTTAGACGAAGAAGGTAATATTATTTATCTAACGCCATTAAGATTTTATAGTAAAGCATTTCTTAAAGAAGTAAAGAATCCTGACTGGGTAAATTTTCAAGAAGATATAAAAAAAGGCACTGCTGTATATTCTAATATGTTAGATTACAGAAAGAAAAAAGTAACTGCATCGATTAATAATATAACTAAGACAGATTGGAAAATAATGACCAAGATGGATGTAAGTGAAACATTTACGTATATGGAGAAACTTCGTAAGATGGCTATTATAGCTAGTGTTTCGATCACTTTTTGCGTTTCTCTTTTGATTTATTTATTTGCTTATTTTTTCGTAAAACCAATTAATGATTTAGCCGATGCCGCCGAGGAAATTAGTCAGGGGAATCTTAATAAAAGAGTTGTAATTAGGAATAATAATGAGCTCGGGCAGTTGGCTTCTTCTTTCAATAAAATGACTGATAGCCTTGTGGCAGCGCAAAAAGATCTACAACAAAAATTATCAGACATTAACCGATCCAACGATGCGCTCGATAAATTTGCCCATGTTGTCTCGCACGATATTAAAGCCCCTCTTAATTCGATAGAAGGTTTAGCAAATCTTTTAAAACTTGAACTTCGCAACAAAATAAATCCAGATCAACTGGATTTGGTGATGAAAATTCATGATCAATCCAGAAAAACTAAGGAAATGATAAAAGGGATTCTGCAGCATGCCGAACTTAAAGCTCAAAGCAGAAATACGGAAGAAGTAGATTTAAATGATGTTGTAGATAATATCAGAGGTATTCTTGCTATCCCAAATCATATTAAATTATTAGTGGCAGACAGACTTCCTATTGTAATAATTGAAAAGGTTTTAATCTATCAGATTTTTCAAAATCTGATAAGTAATGCAGTAAAATACAACGACAAGTCTGAAGGGTTTATTAAAGTTGGCTGTAAGATCGAAAATGGTTATCAGCGCTATTTTATTTCCGATAACGGAGCAGGAATAGAAAAAGAATATCAATCGAAAATATTTGATTTGTTCAATACGGGTCAAGCCACTAAAGGCTATGATAATACTGGTATTGGGCTTTCTATAGTTAAAAATATTATTGAAGAAAAGGGTGGTTCTATATGGTTAGAATCTATAAAAGGAGAAGGCGCAACATTCTTTTTTAATTTACCAGATAATAAATCTTAACCTTGGAAAATACACCTCAAGAAATTAAAATTGTAGCCTCTGGAGATGGGTCCCATACTATTTTTCATTCAGGTTTAAATGAGACTTATCACTCTATGCATGGCGCAGTGCAAGAGTCAGAACATGTTTTTATAAAAGCAGGGCTAGAACAATTAATCTCAAGCAAAACTTGCATACATATTTTTGAAGTAGGATTTGGTACAGGATTGAACGCATGGCTCACGTATAAAGCTATTGCAGGATCTGCTAGTAAGATAATCTATCATAGTATTGAGCCTTATCCGCTTTCAGAGGAGATCTATTCACAACTTAATTATACTAAAGACATAGAAGATAAATCACTAAACGATTTTTTTCTAAAACTTCATACTGCACCATGGGACGAAGAAGTAGAGTTGAATAGTAATTTTGTATTAAAGAAGATAAAGGCAAAATTAGAAGAGTATAAACCTCAAGAAGGATATTTTGATCTTATTTATTACGATGCTTTTGCACCTAGCAAACAAGCAGAAATGTGGCTTCCTGAAAATATTGAGAAAGTATATAATCTTCTTACAAAAGGAGGGATATTGGTCACCTACTGTGCTCGTGGACAGTTTAAAAGAGATCTCAAAGCGGTTGGTTTTACAGTGGAAACATTGGTAGGACCCCCTGGAAAGAAGGAAATGACTCGAGCCGAAAAATAATTAATTTTTTATCCATTTTTCGATTTACTATATTTATTTCAGAATCCTTTTTCTAAGCTTCAAATCATATGCATAACATAGAAGTTATAGTAATCCTATTGTCAGTAATCGCCGCTTTGGCTGCTGTGGCTGAAAAAATTAAAATATCCTATCCGGTATTATTAGTTATAGTTGGCCTAGGTATTGGCCTAGTCCCAGGATTGCCATTGGTGGAACTAAATCCCGAAATTGTTTTTTTTGTTTTTCTACCGCCTTTATTATACGAAGCAGCTTGGTCTACTTCATGGCATGATTTCAAAAAACTAAAACGCTCAATTACACTACTCGCTACTGGTCTGGTTTTATTCACAACAACAATGGTTGCAGTAGCGGCGCATTATATTATCCCTGGATTTTCTTGGCCATTGGCTTTTTTGTTAGGAGCAATTATTTCTCCTCCAGATGCGGTGGCTGCTACTTCTGTGACGAAAGGTTTAAATGTACCTAAACGAGTGCTCACAATTCTTGAAGGTGAAAGCTTGTTGAACGATGCCTCTGGACTAATAGCTTTTAGATACGCAGTAATTGCAGTTACTACAGGTAATTTTATTTTTTGGGAAGCAGGATTGAATTTTATAATTGTTGTAGCAGGAGGGATCGCAATAGGTTTATTGATAGGGTTGTTATTTTATTATATACATAAAATTTGTACCGTAACACCCACGTTGGATGTGATGCTTACCTTACTTACACCTTTTGTAGCCTACATCGTTGCCGAGCGATTGCATACCTCAGGGGTATTATCGGTAGTAGTGGCAGGTTTGTTTTTATCGTTTCGATCTTCCGAAATCTTTAAACACCAAACTAGAATTCATGCTTTTGCGGTTTGGGAAATTGTAGTATTTACTTTAAACGGTATAATATTTATTCTTATAGGCTTACAACTCCCTTCTGTTTTGAAAGGAATTGGAAATGAATATTCTTTGCCATCCCTTGTAGGATATGGAGTTATGATTGGAATTATAATTATGATTGTTAGAATGCTATGGGTTTATCCTGGTGCTTATCTTCCAAGAATGATGAGTAAAAAAATCAGATCAACGGAAGTTAGACCAAGTCCAAGGGCTGTATTTTTAACAGGTTGGACAGGAATGAGAGGGGTTGTCTCTCTGGCTGCTGCATTGGCATTACCTACTATAATGGATAATGGGCAACCTTTTCCTCAAAGAGATCTTATTTTATTTCTAACATTTATAGTGATAATGTTTACGCTATTATTTCAGGGGCTTACCTTGCCCTTTGTGGTAAAGAAATTGAACTTGCCTATTTCAAACCAAGAAGAAACAGAAGAACAAGAGGCTAGGGTTAAATTAGCTTCGTCTGTTATTGTTCATATTGAGGAAAACTATGCCTTTGGCGTGGTACATGACGATGTTTTAAATCAAGTAAAAAATAAATACGAATTGAAGATCAATCATCTCAATAGAAAGGTAAGAACAGAAGAAAACAGAAAAAACACTTCCGAACTGTTTCAACAATTACATGGGATGCAACGGCAATTATTGAATCTTGAACGTAAGGCGATTTTAGATATGCATAAACAAGGTTCTGTAAGTGAGGTAGTTTTAAGGAAATTGGAGTATGAATTAGATTTAGAAGAATCTAGATTATTATTGGACGAAAAAATGATATCTGCTTAGGATAAATTATATAATTAATAAAAAAGCACTATATTTGCAGTCCGATAAGTAAAATGGAATGTTTTCGTAGCTCAATTGGATAGAGCACCTGACTACGGATCAGGAGGTTTGGGGTTCGAATCCCTACGAGAACACATAAAGACACTGCTAATCAGCAGTGTCTTTTGTTTTTAGTAAAAACCTTCTGAAATTGATTTTTTTCTTTTAAAATAATCCATAATTTAGCATCATCGAATTTTAAACTTAATATTTATGGCTCTTATTAGTATTGTACTTATCGTTGTAGGTTTTATCCTGTCTGTATATGCAGGTGTTATATTTTCATTGTCAAATAAAATGAGAACACCATCCGGTGAGTTGGATCAATCTAAAATTACTCTTTTTGCAGTTGTTATGTCGATAGCAGTAATCATGGTAATGGCAGGAGTGCTTGGCTACTACTTTCTAAGAGGCAATCTACCTTATTACATGAATTAATTCTGGTTAAACTATACTATAAATGGCCTCAGTAATCGATCGATTGCTGAGGCCATTTTGTTTTTGGATAAAATTTTTGGATCAATCGGAATGTCTGGGAGACTTCTGAATACTCTTGCTGTTGCTCAAACTCCCGCTTTCCTTTTTAATATATACAAGAAGAAATAAAAACAAAAAAGCCTTAGTTAGTACTAAGGCTTTGAACTTTTGCTCCCCCTCTTGGGCTCGAACCAAGGACCCCATGATTAACAGTCATGTGCTCTAACCAGCTGAGCTAAGGAGGAATTCCTATAAATTGGAGTGCAATATTAGGTTATCCTTTTAAATTATGCAATAAACTTGACGAAATTATTTTAAAAATATTTATTTAAGACATAATGGCGTATTTATTTTTGAAAAATCTACATAAGTAAGACGTAATGGCGTATTTTACTCCAAAAATAGCCGTTGGTATAGATTTTTCTAATAAGTTTTTCAAATAGTTAAACTTTAAAAAAGGAGGAAACATGAACACTATCGTAAAAAATGCTTTACATAACAGAAATTTTGTTCCAGGCACGTATGCCGATTTATTGGATAGCTTTTTCAAAGACTCATTCTTTGAAAATAAAAATGGTAAGTTTTTGCCCACTGCCGATATTGCGGAAGACGAAAAAGGCTATTATCTAATTATTGCCCTGCCCGGAGTGAGCAAAGAGGAAGTAAGTATTGAGCTCAATGAAGGAATTCTTTCTGTAACTGGAGAGAAGAAGCTTCATAAAGAAGAGGGTAAAAAATACAATAGTATAGAATCTAATCATGGGGCTTTCAAACGGTCGTTTAAATTACCTGAAAATGTAAATGCCGAGGCAATAGAGGCCGATTACAAAGATGGAATTTTGACTATTACTATTCCTAAACAGGAAGGGAAAGTCGTTAAATCTACTATTCAAATTAAATAAGGAGAAGAGCAGGAATTTTCCTGCTCTTTTTTTATAATTTTGCTGAACCAAATCCGTTATTTTTTTGTCCAATTAAAAACAGATAGTTATGAATATGAGAAAATTAATTTTAGCAGCATTCTTTTCGTCGATTTTGGGAGGTGTATTCGCACTTGCCGGCTACAAGTTTTTCTTTCATGAAAAACAATACCAAAGCATTTCTGAAAATCAAGGAAATTACGAGTTGTCAAACTTTATGAGTGCTACAGACACTGCAGCAGTTATAGTACCTGAAGGCCTTAACTTTATATATGCAGCAAATGTAGTAACACCTGCTGTGGTCCACATTAAAACCATGTATGAAGCTCAAAAAGGGAGCGGTCAACAGGAGGATATGGATCAATTATTTCATGATTTCTTTGGAGAAGGCTCTCCTCACGGAATGCCTCCTGGCGGTAGACAAGAAGCTTCAGGTTCAGGAGTAATTCTTACAGAGGATGGATACATTGTAACAAATAACCATGTTATAGATAAGGCTGCTAAGATAGAGGTAGTGCTAAACGATAAAAGAAGTTATAGTGCTACGTTAATAGGCGTAGATCCAACTACTGATCTTGCACTTATTAAAATTGATGAGACAAAATTACCTTTTGTAAAGTATGGGAACTCTGATAATACACGAGTTGGAGAGTGGGTGTTAGCCGTTGGAAATCCATTTAACCTTACCTCAACGGTTACCGCAGGAATTGTTAGTGCAAAAGGAAGAAATATTAATATTTTACGCGATAAGGATAATCTTTCTATCGAATCTTTTATTCAGACCGATGCTGCTGTAAACCCAGGGAATAGTGGTGGCGCCCTCGTTGATTTAAAAGGAAATTTGATTGGAATTAATACTGCAATCGCTACTCCATCTGGATCGTTTGCTGGGTATTCTTTTGCTGTTCCAGTTATGTTAGTTAAGAAAGTAATGGACGACTTATTGAAGTATGGCCAAGTACAACGAGCGTTATTAGGTGTACAGATTCAAGATGTAACGGCTGCTTTAGCAAAAGAAAAAGGGATTGTAAGTATCACAGGTGTCTACATCAACGCTGTAAACAATGGAAGTGCAGCCGCAGAAGCTGGGTTACAAAGTGGTGATGTGATAAAAAAAGTAAATGAAAAGAATGTAAATTCCTCCTCAGAGTTACAAGAACAAGTAGCTCGTTATCGTCCTGGAGATAGAATGAAAGTAACTTTCGAAAGAGGAGGAGATGTGAAAATAGCAGAAATTGTTCTTAAAAATAAAATGGGAGATACTAAGCTCGTTAAATTAGAAATTGGAGCAATAAAAAGTGCCCTCGGAGCTGATTTGATAGCGGCTTCAAAAGAAGAACTTCAAAAACTAAGATTGGAAAATGGAGTTAAGGTAACCAAAGTAAACAATGGTAAGTTTAAAGATGCTGGTGTTAAAGAAGGTTTCATCATTATTTCAGTTGATAAAAAGAAGGTAACGAATCCCGAAGAAATAATCGATCTAATAGAACGCAATCAAACTGGTGGAGTATTGCTGGAAGGAATGTATTCAAATGGTGTGAAAAAATACTATGGATTGGGATAGTTTTTTGAAAAGATAAAATACGAAAGCGGTCTGATGATTTTTATTGTCAGACCGCTTTCGTATTAAAAATTAAAACTAATTGATTGTTTTATATCAGGATGTATGCTTAAGGCTACAGGGCATGTATGTGCCGCATGTTTGAGGTCTGCTTTGTTTTTGGTAGATAATAATAAAACTTTATCTTCAGGTAAAGTCATATCTATAATAATCTCGGAAACTCTTCTAGGGTTGGCTACCATTATTTTAGTAACTACTGCTTTCATATCCGAAATATCTAAGTTTTCTTTGTTTGCCAATATGCCCATAATAGTGATCATGCAACTACTTAATGCCGCACACAATAAATCGGTAGGGGAATAGGATTCTCCTTTTCCATTATTGTCAAGAGGAGGATCGGTTATAAGTTTGGTTCCAGAGTTCAGGTGAGTACCTTCTGTTTTCAATTTTCCCAGATATTGGGTGGTCATTTGACTCATAATTTATTTGTTTTTGTGTTACGTATAAAAATAACTAATTTTAGAACTATAATTTAAGATATGCACTCTAAATTTCTAACTATATTATTTTTTATTCTTACCGTTGGTATGAAGACAGTAACTGCACAGGAGGAAAATGAATATAGTTCAGAAACTGTCTTTGGTGCAAATTTCAATACTAGTGGAGGTTTGTTGGGTGGGATAATGTTTCGCCATAGTAGAGAATTAGAAACAGGAAGGTATTTGAATATAGGAGCAGAGATGGTCTATATAAAACATCCAAACGAAGCTCGCTATCCAAATTCTGTTACGGGAAGTGTTTATGTATTGGGTAAGAAAAATTATTTTTTTACTTTTAGGCCTCATGTAGGGTATGAATTCGTCCTCTTTACGAAAGGGAAAGAAGATGGAATTCAAGTAGATGCACTTATAAATGCAGGACCATCAATTGGATTTGTAAAACCTTATTACATTCAGTTTGACGATGGTTTCAAGGTAGAAAATGTTCCTTACGATGTTCAGAAGCACGACCCTGCCACCAAAGGGGGTGGTATAATAGGACCAGGCCGATTTTTTGAGGGGTTTGATGATATTAAAATAATACCTGGGTTTCACCTTAAGTCAGGACTAAGCTTCGAGTTTGGTGCTTTTAACTCAGGAGTTTCTGGTTTAGAAGCAGGAATAATGTTAGATGCTTACCCAAAGAGAATTGAAATATTAGATGTTTCGTCTTCTTTCCCCACGTATAATCGATGGTTCTTTTCTTCTCTTTATGTAAATATTTATTTTGGGGGAAGGCGTTGATAATTAGACTAAACTTTTAAAATTCATTTTTTCTGCATAACTTTACAACATACACCATAAGAGTATAATTGTAATGCAAATAAACATACTAATATTGTTATTTTTTCTTACAGTAAGTAGTATTACAGACTTATTTGCAGATAGAAATAGGACAAATTACAGTTTAAACGTAGGAGATAAAGCTCCTGATTTTTCTATAACAGATCCAGAAGGCAAAACAATAAATTTACATTCACTTAAAGGAAAAGTAATATTTCTAGATTTTTGGGCTTCTTGGTATCAGCCCTATAGGAT
>JANOTP010000180.1:0-45985 GCA_031416415.1 Cytophagales bacterium
CGCAGCTTAGGCAATCAATAGTTTCAAAGACCTCATCATGGAGTTTTTCAAACTTTTCGTCCAAGTCTTTAGGCTTTATTTTTTTTAATTTTTCAAAAAGCTTTTTGTTTTCTTTTGCAGCTTTTCTTGCCTGATTTCCAAGGTTGTGTAGTTCCAATTGACTTATACTTTAATTAGAATCAAATTTAAAGATTTAAATCTAATTAGTTAGAGTTAACTAACCAAAAAAACATAATAAGCAAAAAACTCTCTTAACACGGAATAAAAATCACGTAGTTCAAAATAATTAGAATGAGCCGTGTAGTAATTTTGTACACCTAAAGATTTGATCATAGCACGGCTACGATGGAGATGATAAAACTGTGAAACTATAATAACAGAATTTAAGTTATGCTGTTTTGCCAAAGGAATATAATTACACATAGTTTCATAGGTAGTAAGGCCTTTATCGTCTAGTAGAATATCCTCTGTTGGTACTCCTTTTTTTAAAAGATAAGTTTTCATTTCTCTAGCTTCATAATAACCTTCTTTTCCTAATCCTCCACTAACTATAATTTTTGATGCAAATTTTAAATTGTAAAGTTCAAAGCCTTTCTCTACTCTGCTTTGTAAGCGATTGGAAAGTGTGCCATCTTTATTTACAGTGTTGCCTAATACAAGAATACAATCGGCTTTATGAAGATTGTCGTTAAGCCCATCTATAGTAATAACTAATGAATGTAGCAATATCCATGCAACCATTACTATGAATAAATATCGAACTGATTTTTTTAAATTCATTGTTTTTAAAAAATAAATTTTAGTTGTTCAAATTTAGTTAAAAAAAAACGTGGTACTTAAAGCACCACGTTTTTAATAGATAAAAGTTATAGAAGAATTAGTTCTTTTCGTTCATCTTGTCTTTCAAGTTTGAAAGCGCAGAGATGTCTCCAAGAGTAGATTTTTCTACTTCTTTGTTTACTTCTTTTACTGTTTTTTGTTTAGAACCAGTTGCAGCAGTTTTTTTGCTGTCTTTTTTCTCTTCAGCAACAGGAGTTTCATTTAATCTAGAGTGAGTAAGAGCGATTTTTCTTTCGTCTTTAGAAAACTCAAGTACTCTGAAATCAAGATTTTCACCTTGTTCAGCAAGTTTACCATCTTCTTTCACTAAGTTTTTAGAAGCACAGAAACCTTCGATACCGTATTGAAGTTCTACCATAACACCTTTATCGTTTTTAGAAACAACAGTTCCTTTATGTATAGAACCGATTCCGAAGATAGTCTCGAATGTGTTCCAAGGATTTTCTTCAAGTTGTTTGTGACCAAGTGCTAATTTTCTGTTTTCAGCATCAAGTTCAAGTACTACAACGTCAAGTTTTTCACCTACTTTAACGAATTCAGAAGGATGTTTGATTTTCTTAGTCCAAGAAAGATCTGATACGTGTACAAGACCATCAATACCTTCTTCTAATTCTATAAACAGACCGAAGTTTGTAAGGTTTCTTACAATACCAGTGTGTTTAGTGTTAACTGCATATTTAGAAAGTAAATCTTGTTTTGTCCATGGATCTTCAGAAAGTTGTTTGATACCAAGTGACATTTTTCTTTCTTCTCTGTCAAGAGTTAAGATAACTGCGTTTAATTCATCACCAGCTTTCATGAAGTCTTGAGGGTTTCTCAAGTGTTGAGACCAGCTCATTTCAGAAACGTGTATAAGACCTTCTACGCCAGTTTGGATTTCAAGGAATGCACCGTAATCAGCAACGTTTACAATTTTACCTGTGATTTTTGACCCAACAGCCAAGTCAGCAGATAAAGACTCCCAAGGGTGAGGAGTAAGTTGTTTCATACCAAGAGAAATTCTCTTTTTCTCATCATCAAAATCAAGTACCACAACATTAACTTTTTGGTCAAGTTTAAGCACTTCTTCTGGATGATTGATTCTTCCCCAAGAAATATCTGTAATGTGCAACAGACCGTCTACACCTCCAAGGTCGATGAATACACCGAAGTTGGTCATGTTTTTGATCACACCTTCCAATACCTGACCTTTGTCAAGATTGTTAAGGATTTCTGCTTTTTGTTTTTCGATATCTTTTTCGATCAACACTTTGTGAGATACTACAACGTTATCGTTAGTGTTGTTGATTTTCACAACTTTCACTTCCATTTTCTTACCAACGAAAATATCAAAATCACGAATTGGTTTAACATCAATTTGAGATCCTGGTAAGAATGCTTCGATACCATATATGTCTACGATCAAACCACCTTTAGTTCTTCTCTTAACGAAACCGTCAATGATAAGATCATTTTCAAGAGCTCCTTGAATATTTTCCCAAGCTTTAACGATTTTTGCTTTCTTTCTAGAAAGAATAAGTTGACCATTTTTGTCTTCTTGATCTTCAATGAAAACTTCAACTTCTAATCCAACTACTAATTCTTCATTTTGATCACGGAATTCAGAAATGGAAATAAGACCATCTGATTTGAATCCAATGTTTACAATAACTTCTCTGTCTGTGATACCAACGATTACACCTGTTAGTACTTTTTTCTCTTCAACTTGATTAAGTGTACCTTCGTACAATTGCTCTAGTTGCTCTCTTTCTTTTGCTGTGTAATTACCACCAAAACCTTTTCTGTCGGTTACTGTGTCCCAGTCAAAATCATCTACTAAATTTGTCATAAAATTTTTCTGCTCTTTTGAGTACATCAGCCTTAGAGCAATGGAGACTGAAATTTTGTTTGAATTACTTTCACGCCTTGTGAAAGGGACTGCAAAGGTATGAAAATATATTGAAAGATACTAGATCTTGGATGCTAGATACCAGATAATTAAGTTCGTTTATCATGTATCTAGCATATAGAATCTAGCATCTAATTACCAGGTATTTATAAATTACTTAATAATATTTACTAAAATAGTTAGTATTGTCAAATTATTTAGCATATCTTTGCTAAAGGAATTAACACTAAAACTAAAAGCATAGATATTGGTGATTAAAAAAAGAGTGTGTTGTGCCTGTAAGCGCTCTACTCCTCCTCTTTAAACTAACAAATTTATTAAATGTTCAGATCATGAAAAAATCGACACATTACATGGCAGTGATAGGTATCTTTAAGGAAAGTTTCAGTAATTTTCCATTAGATAAATTAAGAAGACTTTCCAAAGAGTCAAACCTGATGTACGAAGCAAGAATTGCTGTCAGGGAATTGATTGAAGAAAAAGAAAGCAGTTATTTTGCTTAATATTTAATACATTCATTTATGACACTAATTAGTGAAAATATAAAATTTCTGCGTAAGCTACAAAGCCTTACTCAAGAGCAGATGTCCGAGCGCTTAGGAATTAAAAGATCCTTGCTAGGAGCATACGAGGAGGGTCGTGCAGAGCCAAATCTAAATTGCCTATTGCTGATCTCCAAAATATTTGAAATACCTGTTGAAGCATTAATTCAGGAAAAAATTGCGGAAGGAAATAATCTTCAGAAAATCAAGAAAAAAGATATTGAAGGGAATAAATTAAGGGTGTTAGCGGTTACTGTAGACAAAGACGACAAAGAAAATATTCATCTTGTTCCTCAGAAAGCAGCAGCGGGTTATATGAATGGCTTTTCTGATCCAGAGTATGTCTCTGAATTGCCTAAATTCTATTTGCCTATTTTTACAAATGGGACATACAGAGCATTTGAGATTAAAGGTGATTCCATGTTACCATTGCCTACAGGTAGTATCATCATTGGTCAATATGTAGAGAATTGGAAAAACATAAAAGACGATAAGACCTATGTGTTGGTCACCAATTCTGATGGCATTGTATATAAAAGAGTTTATAGTAATATAAAAGAAAACGAAACCCTGCGTTTAGTTTCAGACAATAAAGTTTATGATCCCTACGAAGTAGACATAAATGACATTAATGAAATTTGGGAAGCAAAAGCATACATCTGTACAGATTTTCCTAAAGCAGATATGTCTTTGGAAAAATTATCCTCTATGGTGGTAAACTTGCAACAAGAGATGCAAGGGATAAAGAAAAAGTAATTACAAAAATAAATTGAGGTGTATATTCACTATTTTTTTGCGGTTAAATAGATTATTTATAGTATGAGTATTTACTTTTTACCTTCTTAAATATAAGTTTTCCTCTTGAATGACTTATTAATATTGGTCAATCAAGAGGAAATTTGTTTTTTGGGTTATCCAAGGGTAGTACTCTCTGTAATTAGTAAAATTGAAATGGAATGATGTTTAGTTTTATAATTGAGATTTATAATAAAATGGGTAAAGTTATTTTATAGTTTTAAATTCTTTGGGTCTTGTCTGTTATCCCAAAAATAATGTAGAAAAATGATTGATTCTTCAATTTTATAAAAAAGTGAAATCTGTCTACTCAATATAACTTTATGTGTATTGTTTTTAATTCGTTGGTATTGGAAGGGACTTTTTTTAATGTAATCCATTACTTCATCGGTTCTACTGATAAATCGATCAAGTTCTCTTTGTGTCCATTTTTCCTCTAGGTATTCAAGAATTTTAAGGTAACTGAGTTCGGCTTCTATAGACCAAAAAATAGAATAGAGCATCTTACTTCAAAAATTTCTTTTTAAATCCTGACATTACTTCTTCGTGTGGTTTTGTTTCACCACTTTTAATCTGCTCTTCAGAACGTTCTATTGACTGTTTAACATAGTCAGGGAGTTCATCCCAATGGTCTTTTCCATCCTCCTCCAAAATAGCTTTTATTTGGTCGATAATATACTCTTCTTGCGTTTGAAGAAGCTTTTCGATAACAATGAGTTTTTCAGTCTGAATATTCATAATACGTAGCTCTTATAGTAAATATAACGATTTCCCACTCGAATAGTTAGTTTATTTCATTAATTGTTCTCTGATTACATGAAATAATTCGATATTTAATAATAATACTTATTTTAATAACTTGGGTCTTTTATATTCTATTCCTTTTTGCGAAAAAGGGCTCTCTTTATTAACAGATAGTTTTTGTCTCCCTCGGCATTTGGGACCTTTGGCTAATATTCCTCAGGGTGAAGATGGGTTGTACTTCTAATCATAAAATAACCATCTCACTCCAAATTCGAAAGATCTCGGTAAAGCCGTATAATAGGGCGTTATAAAATAACCTTTCTCTGACATTCCCATATTTACATGCGACCATTTTAAAAATACGAACCCTCGTTTAATTTGAGTATTAATAAATGCATCTGCCAATAAATATCCATCCAGATAATTAAAATCATTTGTAGTACTGCTTAAATGGAATTGTTGTGTACCTGGAGAATAAGAATTTCCATAATAACCCGATTTCCAAGAAAGATCAACTCCTATCTGCAATCGTAAGGCTTTTTTAAATAGCGCACCATAAAGATATAGCTTTGTTTGGTTGAATAATTCTGGAACACGTATTACATCTGCACCAGATACTTTTGAGTAACGTAAATAATTTTCTAAATGTAGTATCCGATAACTGATACCCGCAGAAAATCCTACAGAGGTAATTTGTGTGGGTAAGGAACTTTGTTTAGGAATAGACAGTGTATCGTAATAAATAAAATTGTTGATGTTTGAAAAATTTAGCATGGGTGAGAAAAAAAAGAACTTGTTTTTTAGTTTTGCTGTCACATATACAACATCGGTTATAGTATTAGAAAAATTATTATCCCATTCATAACTGTTGCTCACATTTTTTAACTGAAACAGAGTAGGAGAGTAGGAGATCCTTTGGTAGCCTGCATCTAACAACTGAGAAGAGAAATCTGCTTGAAAGGTATAGTCTCTACCTAAATAGTATTCAGCTTTAATTCCAAGTTTTAGCGTATCTGTAAAACGGTATTCTGCTTTTCCTCCTATGAAATTTTCATTGTAGGAACGCACCACATTAGTATAGTTGGTTTGTATATAGCTAAAATCTTTTCTTCGTAAATAAGCCATATAAAATAATTTTCCAGAGCTACCTTTTATACCTATTTTATTTTCGTACAACTCATTAAAAATTCTATCCCGTGTTGCCGTTGAGTCAAAGTTAATTGCTGGATAGTAAAGCAAATTACTGTCTAAGCCATTGCTGTTTATTGATGATAAATAATCGTCGTCGTATCGTATTTTAATAGTTTGATAATCGAATTGATGAAAAAGTTGTAAGCTCTTTTTCGGCAGAATAGAGTAATCGTTGTAAAATCTAAAATTACTAGATTTTTGATAGGAGCGAAGATGTGTGCCTCTTGTTCTTGAATTTGGTAAGGAATAGAGTTGTACCTTCTCAAGTTTATAATCAAACATATCTTCTTTAGTTTCATTGCTATCGACAAAGATTCCACCGTTTTCATATTGCGAATGATCTAAATGCGTAAAGCTAAATAAAAATGTATAACGTTTGTTTTTACTAAAATACGAAGTATGTGCAGCAAATGAGTAGTGCGACATTTGAAATTCTTTTGCAACTCCGGAAGCCAATTGTTTTACTGCGACTGCTCTTTTTAATATAAAACCAGCATTCCAGTTGGGTTTTATATTTCTTGTATGTTCTACTTCCAATGATTGCTGACCTTTGGAGCCTTGTATGTAAAATAATTTTGTATAAGGTGATTTGGTATCGTAGTAGTTTAAATTATCAGCAGTATAGCCAAATTCGTTTAGCGTAGAAAATCCTAATTTTTTCCCAATTGTAATAGGCGGCTCGTAATATATTCTATTTACTGGAGTTCCAAAATTGCCTAAGTCTTGGTAAAGAATATTATTTTTATAATAATAGTTGTAGTTATGAAGGTTCAATAAAGAAGTATCTATATGATTTTTATGATTAGTATTACCAATCACATCCTCGATTGTAAAAAACTGAGTAGTTGCTGCACTATAAATCTGCTTTGTACTATCGTCTTGTATTTGACAATAGCCTGAAAAGGAAATGAATACTAAAATAATAACCGTGTATATAAACTTTCGCACTTGCGAAATTAATAATAAGTTTAATAATTGTAAGTACAATTTATTTGTTGTTAATAAGGTTTTTGTATAATTTGTTTAAATATTATCAATTATCAATGCGTTGAACCGTTTTTACAGACAAAAACGATACCTAAAATAGAATAGTATAATTATTTAAACTAACATATAAAGCTTAATTTTTTATTACTTTGAATACAATAAACGAAATTTACGGGATATGCAATCTAAGTATTGTTCCTATTAGGACAGAACCCTCTGATAAAGCAGAGATAGGTTCGCAACTTTTATTTGGTGAAGTTTTTACGGCTAGTAAAAAAACGGAGGACAGTAAATGGGTTTATATCGAAACAAAATTTGATGAATATATAGGATGGATAGATTCCAAGCAATTTAAAGAGGTAAGCAAAGAATTTTTTGATACTTTCAACAATACCCCTTCTCCATTGTCTCACGGCTTGATGGGGATTATCAAAGGTGAAAGAAGATTTTTTCCTATTCTTATGGGAAGTACTTTGCCTTTATTGAAAGAGAAGGTGGTTCGCCTAGACGATGAGTATTTTGAATTTGAAGGGGAGTTTATTTATCCTAAAAAAACAAACGCTACCGCTATTGAAAAAACAGCTCGGTTCTTTCTTCATTCTCCTTATTTGTGGGGTGGGAAATCTCATTTTGGAATTGATTGTTCGGGATTTGTTCAACAAGTATATAAGATAAATGGCTACGAGCTTCCACGCGATAGTTTTAAGCAGGCAGAGGTAGGACAAAATATTCCTTTTGAAGACATTTTAGCTGGTGATCTAGCTTATTTTCATAATGTAAACGGCCGAATCATTCATGTAGGCATTGTTCTTCCAAGCAATCAAATTATTCATGCTTCTGGAGAGGTTAGAGTAGATGTATTGGACGAGAATGGAATATTTAATGTGGATAGAAGAATTTATACGCATAAGCTTTCTGTTGTCCGAAGAGTGGTTGTGGAATAAGTATATTCTAAACTTACTATTTGCTTTTTATAAAAGTTTAAGCAATGGTTTAAAATCAATAATTGTCACTCTTATTGAATCTTAGTCTATGAAAATATAGGTAAGAGTAAATATTTTTTTAAATCAAATCCCCAGACGAAGATAATTATCCTGTAAGGAATGGGAAAATAAAATTCGTATTACTTCACGACAAATAATAGCTGATTATTTAAAGAAGATATTGACTATTTTAAGTACATTTTTTGATTTTTTTTAATTTTAATTAAAGCAAAATTATATTGATAGACATATAGATAGAATAGATTAATATGATTGTTATCATTTACTCTGCTGATTAATTTCATTGAATCTTCTGATAGGTTTAAGTTTCTTTGCTTTTACTAAATCATAACCTAAGAAAATGAGAACTATCCTTATACCCATAGATTTTGTCCATTGCGTTGATACTGCAATAAAATAGGCTATTTAAATTACCCCTAAAAACTACTGTAGACCACTATTAACGATAAAACAATTTAAACAACTACAAAAAGGATAGTAGCTACTACAATTTAACTACATTAAAGTGAAATAGGTTTTTGCCATTCAGCTTGCATCATAATTAAAACATGAAGTTACTGTTTGGTTAATTAACTTAACTATTTTAATCTAGTATATTTTACAACTAAAAAATTAAATAGTATGAAAACAATACTTGTACCTACCGATTTTTCTAACAATGCGAACAACGCTTTAACGTACGCTAACGATTTTGCCAAGGCTATAAACAACAAAATAGTATTGTTGCATGTCTATATTCCATTAGTGGGAAAATATACTATTATTCCTGGTATAGATTCTCAAGATGTTATCGAAAAAAAGAGTAGTGAAAAGAAACTAGAAAAGGTGCGAAGCAAATATACAAAAGTGCCAATTAAAGAGTTAGTAAAAATGGGTAATCCTACTGAGGAAATTATTGAAACAGCTCGCAGTAGCAAATCTCAGCTAATTATTATGGGAACTCATGGGGCAAGTGGATTAAAACGAATTTTATTTGGTAGTAATACTTCGGATGTTATATCAAAATCAAACATCCCTGTTCTTGCTATTCCACAACGATATCGTTTTAAAAAAATAACTACTATTGTTTATGCCTCTGACTTAAACAATACGATGAATGAACTGAAGCATATTATTCCAATTGCAAAACAATTAAATGCTACCATTGAAGTATTAAATTTAAATTATATCTATAATCAAAACCATGATAAGAAGCTTCTGATAGAAAAGAAAATTAAAGCACTTAGTTATAAAAAAATTAAGTTGATTGAACAGAAAGCTACTATTGACTATACCATGATTGAGCAGATAAAAAAATATTTAGTAAAACGTAAACCACAAATTTTGGTTATGTTCCCAGAAGACAAAGGTTGGTTTGATAAACTTATTATGAGTAGTAAGACCGAAGAGTTGGCGAATCAATTAAAATTACCGTTGCTTTCAATCAGAAAATCTATAGTTAAAACGAAATAATACTAGATTATAATGAAGTAGGATTTAACTTAAATTCTATTAAAGCAATTGATAATATACATTTATCAGCTTGTGGGAAATACTTTTATAAAAAACAATATTTATAGTGTCACTATTTAAATTTTTAGAAAATGGAAACTACAACGCACATTTTATCTTTTAAGCAAATAAGTATCAATGATATTGCTAAAGTTGGTGGTAAAAATGCCTCACTCGGGGAAATGTATAACCAACTTAATCCGAAAGGTATTGGTATTCCTAATGGTTTTGCGTTAACTGCCGATGCATATCGTTTATTTCGTAAACAAAACAATATAGAGCAACAACTAAATGATTTGTTGTTATCATTAGATACAGAGCATTATTCAAATCTTGTTCAAATAGGAGAAACGGCTAGAGCGTTGATCTTTTCAGGAGTATTTCCAAAAGAAATTGTTGAGGCGGTTAACGTAGCCTATAAAGCACTTTCGGATGATTGTGGTATTAAATATTTGGATGTAGCGGTTCGCAGTAGTGCCACAGCAGAAGATTTACCTACGGCAAGTTTTGCAGGAAGGATGGAATCGTACCTGAACATTAGCGGAGAAAAGCAATTACTTGATGCAGTTCATCGTTGTTATGCATCTTTGTTTACCGACCGTGCAATAAAATACCGTCACGACATGGGTTTTACAGGTATGGATATTGCCATTTCAGTGGGTGTGCAGCAAATGGTGCGAAGCGACAAAGCCTCATCGGGAGTAGCATTCACGATCGATCCTGATAGCGGATTTGAAAATGGGATTGTCATTAACAGTAGTTGGGGTTTGGGTGAAAATATTGTGCAGGGTAGAGTAACGCCCGATGAATGGACGGTTTTTAAACCTACACTTTTTGATGAAAAGTTGAATCCAATTTTAAAAAGTCAGTGTGGAAGAAAAGAATACACAATGTTGTATGTTAAAAATGCTGAAGGAGTATCTGCCGAAAAAACCATAGCCAATATTGATACTTCTTTAGAAAAACAGCAAGAATATTCGCTTACCAATAATGAAGTAATTCAGTTAGCTCAATGGTGTTATAAAATAGAAAAACATTATGGAAAAGCAATGGATATTGAATGGGCAAAAGATGGATTGAATAATCAGCTTTACATTGTACAGGCAAGACCGGAAACTATTCATGGAAAAGTGAAAAAGAAAATAAGAGAAATTTTCACACTAAAAGAAAAAGGAAAATTGCTTACTAAAGGTATTGCATTAGGAGATAAAATAGCAACTGGTAAAGCTAGGATTTTGCAAAATCCTCAAGAAGGTGATCAATTACAAGAAGGTGAAATATTAGTAACAGATATAACGAATCCAGATTGGGATCCAATATTAAAAAAAGCGGCAGCCATTGTTACCAACAAAGGCGGTAGAACGAGCCATGCTGCTATTGTTGCAAGAGAACTTGGAACCGTTGCAGTAGTAGGTTGTGGAAATGCTACGGAAGTAATTAAAAACGGACAGGAAATTACAGTTTCCTGTGCCGAAGGGAAAGAAGGAAATATTTACGATGGCATTTTAAAATGGGATATTAAAGAGCAAGATTACAGCCAATTGCCAATGCCGAAAACTGCCCCTATGTTTATTCTTGCCGACCCCGACCGTGCTTTTGAATTAAGCAATTATCCAAATCAAGGTGTTGGTTTATTACGTTTAGAGTTTGCGATAAGCAACAGTATTCGTATACATCCACTTGCGTTATGTGAACCTGAAAAAATCACTGATGAAACAACAAAAGCAGAAATAAATGAACAGATAAAAGGTTATGTTGATGGTAAAACATATTTTATTGATAAGTTAGCTGAAGCAGTATCAACGGTTGCTGCGGCATTTTATCCAAAAGATGTAATTGTGCGAATGAGCGATTTCAAAAGTAATGAATATGCCAACCTGATTGGTGGGAAATATTTTGAACCGAAAGAGGAAAATCCAATGATTGGTCTACGGGGAGCATCAAGGTATTACAGTGATTTTTACCGAAAAGGTTTTGCATTAGAATGTGAAGCAATGAAAAAAGTGCGGAATAAAATGGGAATGACTAACGTAAAATTAATGATTCCATTTTGTCGAACAATTGAAGAAGGAGAAAAAGTTATTGCTGAAATGGCAGCTAATGGGTTGATAAAAAAAGAAAATGGATTAGAAATTTATGTAATGATTGAAATTCCGAGTAATGTGTTATTAGCAGATGAATTTGCAAAATTATTTGATGGATTTTCAATAGGATCAAATGATTTAACTCAACTTACACTGGGGTTAGATAGAGATTCTACATTAGTGAGTTATTTGTTCAACGAAGAAAATGCCGCGGTAAAAGGGTTGATAAAAGAAACTATTCGTGTTGCAAAACGAAACAATATTAAAGTAGGTTTGTGTGGACAAGCACCAAGTGATATCCCAGCTTTTGCTAAGTTTTTAGTTGAAGAAGGTATTAACAGCATTTCCTTTAATCCAGATGCCTTGATTAAGGGAATTGAAAATATTGTAGAAGCAGAAAAAATGACTCATGTACTAACTATATAAACTATCACTCCTGAAAAATTTCATATAGAATTAGGCTCTAATTTTTATACAGATAAGTTTGTTAAAAATAATAATGACAAACTTATCTGTAATAAATTTTGCTTTTCATTGGTGATAGGATAGTAAGAGAGCCTTATGCGCTAAAGAATTAATCTAAGAAAACTAAAACTCTACTTCTATTAGTATTAGTGAATAGAAGTTCTTTATCCGAAAGAGAATACTTACTTAAACTTTATACCAAACAAAAACTCAAAGAAACGAGCACTAGAAGATTCTGGAAGCAGAGGAAATATTAAATTTCTAAGTCCTGCTAGTATAGGGTTAGAAGTTTGAGCTATTTTCCCAAGTTGATAAGAAGTAGTAGTTATTTTTGTAGTACGTTCTATCCTTTCTTTTTCAAATTGAACAAAAGCTTTTGTAAGATCTTTTTCTTTTTTTAGAATACTACCTAACACTGCAGCATCTTCTATAGCCATGCAAGCTCCTTGTCCAAGATTAGGAGTGGTGGCATGTGCAGCATCACCCAGAAGAAGTATGTTTCCAAAGGCGAATTTTTTAATTGGTTTTAGATCATTTAAATTATTCCAGAAAATAGAATCAGTAGAAGTATTTCTTATGATTTCACTCACTGGCTTGTGAAAATCTTTAAACATATCGGCTAGTTCTTCAGGAGTTTTTTTTGCCCAATGATTTTCAGGTTTTTTAGCATCTACTACTGCAAACCAATAAACAGTTTTTTTTGATAAAGGGACAATTCCAATCCTTTTTCCCAATCCCCATGTTTCGCTTAGTACAGAATAATCTAGGTCGGCGATCTCTGTATTACATATTCCACGCCAGCATGTCTGTCCGCTGTAGCGTTCTTTGGAATCTGGAAGCAGATGTGTTCTTACTGCCGAATGAATTCCATCAGCGGCTATAAGATAATCAGTAGTTGTAGTTGTTCCATCCGAAAAATAAAGATGAACTTGATTGCCAGATTGTTCTATTTTTTCACATCTTTTATTAAAATATACAGGAGTCGTTCCTATAGTAGTAGCAAGAATTTCATGTAGATCGTGACGATGTATAGTTACTGCATTACTACTGAATTTTTCTCTCATCTTCGACATTTCAATTAGTTGAAGCGTTTTACCTTTTGTACTTAACATTTTTCCGAAATCATATTTATACCCTTTCTGTGCCACGGCTTTGTCTATTTCAAGATACTCAAGTGCTTTCCAAGCATTAATTGCAATAGACAAGCCTGCACCCACAGGACTAAATTTTTCTGCGGCCTCGTAGACCTCACAGTTTATACCACTATTTTTTAGTGCAATAGCCGTAGTTAATCCTCCAATACCACCACCTAGAATTATTATTTTCATAGTTTCTTTTTTAATTAATTGATTGAATTAAACTGTTTATTGAAATTAGTAGACACAAAGGACTATAAAACAGTGAATCGTTTCGGGAAAATTCTGTGCCTTTTATTTTTTTTGTTATCCCAACATAGTTGAAATCACCTATGAAACGAATAAAAAAAAGAAGTGTTATGAACCAGTTTATTGTAGTTAAAAATGGAATTTTTATAGCACAACTATTGACGAACGAGATTATAGCAAAAATCAAGACTCCCATTGCCACTATACTTGTTGCAAATTTAGTTGGTGCAAAAGCTAACTCACTGTTTACTTTTGAAGGAATTACCGAAGCTCCTACCCATTTCCCTCCAAATGCCCAATAGAGATGTAATATAGCGATTGAAGTAAATATGCTTCCATTTATAAGACTTAAAACTGTTACCATAGTACTAGTAATTAGAAGATTGTGTAATTATTAGAACAAATGTACTAATTTTTAAATATAGAACAAATGTTCTAGTGTATTTTTTTTAGATTTACAATATGAATACGAAGGAGAAGATAGTAGAAGTAGCTTTATCGCTTTTTAATGAAAAAGGTACAGACAGTATTACAGTCAGACATATTGCAAAGGAAGTGGGTATTAGCCATGGTAATCTTTGTTATCATTATCCTACTACTGATGATATTATTTTTAAGCTTTATGAAAATCTAGTAGCAGAATTAAATATAGAAATAAGTAAATTACCTGTTAACCAAGTAGACCTTTGGATGATTTATCATTCTGGAAAAATTACATTTTCTCTGTTGTATAAATATAAATTTCTGATGCTTGATTTTGTAGGCATTATGAGACGAATAGAGGCTATTAGAACGCATTATAGACAATTAGTGGTTAAAAGAAGGTTAGAGTTTGGAATGGCTATGCAGTTTCTTGAAAAAGGTGGCTATTTAAAACCTGAGGTTATAAAAGATCACTATGCTAACATCATAGAAGTAAATTTTATAGTAGGAGATTTTTGGGTATCACGTGCAGAAATAATGTTTGAAGGACCTGAAAATGAAAAACTGAATTACTATCTTTCGCTTATGTTTGTGCCAGTACTTGCTTCTCTTACAGAAAAGGGGCTAGTACAGTATTTGGAAATTATGAAAGAATTGAAGTAAATGAATAACGGTATATGAAAAAAAGTAAAATTTTAATCTTAGTGCTAGTTTCACTAGCATTGATCCAATTAAATGCTAGTAGAGTGAATGCAAAAAAAGTTGATTCTATTTTGAATTGTAGTGTACCTACCAATAGTTCTCTTTCATTTCCGGACAGCAGTGCGTGGATTCTGAAAAAAATCGTTGGTGTAAAGTCAAAAAAAATGACAATTGGCAATAAAGCTTTTATAATCATAAATAAAAAAGAACAAAAACTAACAGGTTATACCTCTTGCAATTTTATTAAGGGTACTGTAACTTTTCAAGACTCTTCTGCCATAGCCTTTAATAATATAGCCCCTTTGAAAAGATCATGTGACGATGCTACTGATAAAATAGAAGCTTTATTTATATCGAAAATTAAAAAAAGTACTTCATGGAAAATAGTAGGAAATATGCTCTATCTCTATGAAAATGAAAATCTTATTTTAGAGTTTACCGAAGTTGCTACTCCTAAAGCAAACTAGTTATTGAGAAGGGATTAAAAAGAGAAAATAAGAATTTATCAACTACATAATTATTTATTAATGAATTTCGAAGAAGGGGTAGTTATACTCATAGACAAACCATTGGAATGGACTTCCTTTGACGTGGTAGGAAAAATACGAAATACCATCAGAGTAAAAAAAGTTGGACATGCAGGTACTCTGGATCCATTGGCTACAGGGCTTTTGATACTTTGCACGGGTAAAATGACAAAAAAAATTGACGAATTTCAAGCACAAGAAAAAGAATACGAAGGGGAATTAATACTAGGAAAAACAACTCCTTCATTTGATAGAGAAACGGAAGTGGATCAGGAATTTGATATTTCTATGCTGACAGAAGAAATGATACGGAAAAATGTTTTGCCATTTATAGGAACTATTCAACAGGTACCACCATTATATTCAGCAATAAAAGTGAATGGCGTTCCCTTATATAAAAAAGCTAGAAGAGGAGAGACCGTGGAAATCAAATCTCGAGAAGTGACTATTTCTGAATTTGAAATTACAGAGGTACAATTGCCATCAGTGAAATTTAGAATAGTATGTTCTAAAGGAACCTATATAAGGAGTTTGGTAAGAGATTTTGGTGTTGCCTTAAACAACGGAGCCTACATGAGTGCACTACGTCGTACACGTATAGGAGCGTTTCATATAGCTAATGCAGAACAGTTGACTGAATTTGTAGAGAAAAACAAAGTTAATAAAGCATAAAAGTTGAAAGTTAAGAGTATAAAGTTTGACTTGAGGATGGTCTTTTTAAAACTTTAAACTATAAACTTTAAACTTTTATACTTTACACTTATGATAAAAAAATATTAACAATGAAAATAATTTGTGTAGGTCGAAATTACAGTGAGCATATCAAAGAATTAAATAATTCGGTCTCTGAAGAACCAATTATATTTTTCAAGCCAGATACTGCGCTACTTAAAAATAATGCTCCTTTTTATTATCCAGAAATCAGTAAGGATATTCATTATGAAGCAGAGTTGGTAGTAAGAATCAATAAGGAAGGTAAAAATATTGAAGAAAAATTTGCGCCTAAATATTATGAAGAGATAGGGGTAGGAATTGATTTTACAGCCAGAGACTTACAGAAAAAAGCACAAGAAAAAGGATTGCCATGGGCATTGGCAAAGGGTTTCAACGGTTCTGCTCCAATTTCAGTTTTTGTTTCTAAAACGAAATTTTCATCTATAAATTCAATTGGGTTTTCATTGAAACAAAATGGCTTAGTAAAACAAGAAGGGAATTCTTCTAATATGATTCATTCGATTGATAAAGTTGTAGCGTATATTTCTAAATTTATAACGTTGAAAAACGGTGATTTAATTTATACGGGAACGCCTGCAGGTGTTGGACCTGTTAAGATCGGAGACTTATTAGAAGTGTATTTAGAAGATGAAAAAATGCTGGAATGCGAAATAAAATAATACAGTAATATAGTCTGAGTTTTTAATACAGAGAGAAGTAATGTATTAACGATAGAAAATTTCTATCGTTACGTTTAGTAAGACTTGTATTCGCCAAACTTATTTTTTAAGACCTCAAATCTATACTCAAATATTTTTTCTAGTTTCTTTTTTACGAGAATTGCATGAAGTAATTGTCCTATGACGCCATAAGGCAAAGCATAGTGTACGGTATCAAACATTTCTATACCACCAGGGATTTCTTTGAATTTATGTGTATGATGCCATAATGCATAAGGGCCGAATCGCTGTTCATCTACAAAATAATCATTGTCTTTTACATGCGTTATTTCTGTCATCCATTTTATTGGAATTCCTAGCAGAGGAGTAAGTAGATACGTAATAATTTGTCCGGCGTATGCTTTTTCGTTGGGATTATGAGCTGAAGTAATGTCAAATCCCATTTCTTTTGGAGTAATTTCTTTTAGGTTTAAAGGGGATGAAAAAAAGTCCCAAGCCTCATCAATACTAATGGGTAATTTTTGTGTAGTGTTTAGTTTATATGTTTTCATGGACTCTTTTTAATACAATGTATACAAAAATGAAGTAGTAAAAAGTTCCTTAAAAGAAAAAGCCCCTGAAATTCAGGGGCTTAACACCTATAAGAGGTCGCGAGCGGGTTCGAACCGCTGTACGAGGTTTTGCAGACCTCTGCCTAGCCTCTCGGCCACACGACCTTTTTAAATCGGTCACAAAACTAGTAGATTTTTTTTGTAAACAAAACAAATTTCTATCTATAGATTAAAATATCTACTGTTGAGAATTTAAATGAACTTAATTCATATTTATTTGATTATAACATCAACTTATCAATAATGTATGATTAAGGTATATTTACTACATGTGTTGAATTACTAAGTAAAAAATACTTAAATTGCATCTATATATAAATTGACAAGGTTAAATAAATTAAGTTTCATCAAAATATAAAAATCGTGGTAGCAGTCTTAATTTTCTTTTTTGCACATTGGTATTTGTCTTTATTTAGTCAAACGTTCTTTTTGCACCGTTATAGTGCTCATAAAATGTTTGCTATGAATAGATTCTGGGAGAAATTCTTCTATATATTCACTTGGTTGACTCAAGGGTCTTCTTTCCTTTCTCCTCGCGCATATGCTATTTTGCATCGTATGCATCATGCCTACAGCGATACAGAAAAAGATCCACACTCGCCTCATTTCCATAGAAATGCCTTTACTATGATGTGGCATACAAAAGCTATTTATAATTCATTTTTGGATGTAAATGCAAAAGTAGAAGAGCGTTTTAGTAAGGATATCCCTTATTGGAGTTTTGTTGAAAAATTAGGAGACAATTGGATATCAAGACTTGCTTGGGGTACTGGTTATGCTATATTCTACATAATCTTTGCTGAATATTGGTGGTTGTATTTATTATTGCCTGTTCATTTCTTAATGGGTCCAGTACACGGAGCTATTGTAAACTGGTTTGGTCACAAATTAGGGTATGCAAATTTTGACAACAACGATAAATCAAAAAATACTTTAGTGATAGATGTATTGATGGGAGGAGAGTTGTTCCAAAATAATCACCATAAACATGCAGACAGTCCTAATTTTGCTAAAAAATGGTATGAAATTGATCCTACTTATCCTGTTATGAAAGTGTTAGATTTTGTACGTATCATTAAAATAAAACCAAAACTAGCATAAGCTATTACAAGTTAGAATTACTGATAAAAGACTCTGGATAAACTGGAGTCTTTTTCTTTTTTAAATATTATTGAAATCAATATGAAAAATTTCCTAAAAAAAATAAAGCTAGTAGATACATTAGTACTTGAACTATCGATTAAGAAGGAGGAGTTTAAGCAAAGGCTAGAAGCTAATATTGATGTAGTGGGTTCAAATATACTTGGTGATTTATTTAATTCTACTAAGTATCAATACAATGGTAAGGTAGAAGGCGATAGTTTTCAATTAAAAAGAAAGAAAAAATTATTTGACACAACAATAAATCATGCTAAAGCAAAAGGTTTATTAACTGAAGTGGGCGACAAACTTACTGTTGATACTGAAATAAATGGCTTTCATGGACAATGGGTTGTTATAGGAGTATTTATACTATTGTTTTATCCAATTTTACTTTCTTTTTTGATGGTGCAGGAAGAAATGTTAGGTATGGAAAAAGTTTTTACTCTTTCCTTTATTGTTGGTCATGGCTTTTTAATGGTTGGGATACTTTATTTTATGATGAGAAGCTCGGTAAAAAAAATGAAATATGATCTAGAGCGAGAGTTCTTTTTTTTAGCACGATGAAAGGTTAAAGGTTGAAAGTTTAAAGCTTAAAGTTTTTAAAATCTAAACCCTAAACCTTAAACTTTCAACCTTTAACTTTTAACCTTAAACTTTCAACCCTAATTCGTCCCTAACACTTTAAACAATTCATCCAATTTTGGAGTAAGGATAATTTCTGTTCTTCTGTTTTTCTTTCTTGATTCTACCGTTTTACCTTCTGCTACGGGAGAGTTTTCACCTCTTCCTGCTGGTAATATATTTTTTGGATTCGCACCATTGTTAGTAAGAATACGGCTAATAGAGGTTGCACGTAATACACTCAGGTCCCAGTTGTCTGTCATACCAGCAGTGCCTTTCGCAACCGGAACATCGTCGGTATGACCTTCTACCATTACATTTACGTCTTTTTGTTCTTTTAATACCGCAGCCAATTTTTTCAATGCTTCAGCACCCGCTGGGTCTACATCAGTCGAACCTGATTTAAAGAGTAATTGTTCTGCTAAAGACACATACACTTTACCATTTTTTATATTTACCGTAAGGTCTTTGTCTTTGAAAGATAGAAGTGCTTTACTCACACTCGCTTTAAGATCATTTACCGCTTTGTCCTTATCAGCCATTATTTTTTCAAGCTCTTTTACACGTATCTCTCTTTGCTCTAAACTTGACTGTAAGGCTTCCGCTTTGCGAGTAGCATCTAGCAAGTCTTTTTCTTGTTTCATTAAATCCTTAGTAAGTCGATCTGCTTCTGAAGCACTATAATTTGTAAGCTTGTCGTGTTTTTTCAAAAGTTTTTCAAAAGAATGACTAAGCTCTTCGTAATCTTTGTTGATTCTACGAAGGTCGACTCCTTTTTGGGTAGTATCACCTTGCATTTTTGAATTATCAGTAAGCAATTGTGCGACCTGATCTCTAAGCCTATTTCGTTCTGCTTCAGAAAGTTTTAACGTGTCTTCACAAGAAGATTTCTCAGCTTCCAATCGTGACTTTTTCATCGCCATATCGTTGAATTTTTTCTTGCTCACACAGGCTATCGCTAATAAGGCAATTGAGAATATAAGGACTGTTTTTTTCATTCTATTTTTAAATTAGTTAATAGTATTGAGTTTTAAGTAATGAATAATTTATTCGTGTATTCTTAATTTTGCAAAACTAAGAATTAATGTTTTTTCACCAACTTCGTTAAATTCTATCGTTGCTTTTTTATCGGAACCAGAAATTTCCATTTTTTTAACTAAGCCAAATCCAAATTTAGGATGTTCTACTCTCATTCCTTCCTTTAGATAAGCGGTATTGCTCGGTTGAAAATCTGCAGGTACAGTATAAGAAGTTTTTGGTTTGAGTGGCTGTTGAACTAGATTCTTAGCAAGTGGTCGTGCATAGTTTACCGCTTCACCGGCAGGTTCTGGAATAAGAATTCTATTGCTTAATTTTAAATATTTGGGATTAAATTCTGTAAGGAATCTACTAGGCTCACAAGATTTCAGTTTTCCGAAACGATAGCGCGTAGTTGCATAACTGAAGGTAAGATAGGTTTCGGCTCTAGTAACGGCTACGTAAAATAATCTTCGCTCTTCTTCAAGATCTTCACGACTACTCAGCATCATTTGAGACGGAAAAAGATCTTCTTCCAGCCCTACGATAAAAACATGTTTAAATTCAAGACCCTTTGCCGAGTGAATTGTCATAAGGGTCACCTTGTCTTTGTCCTTATCTTTATCGTTGTCAGCATCCGTTAAAAGGGAAACATCTTGAAGAAATATACCTAAACTTTTGTCTTCTTTTTCTGGATCGTCGATAAAAGCCTTTACCGCATTAAGCAAATTTTGCACGTTTTCATAGCGACTCAAACCCTCTATGGTTTTGTCTTCGTAGAGTTCGCGAAGTATTCCAGAACCTTTTGCTATCTCAGTAACGGCTTCGAATGCATCTTTTGTTTCTACCGCTCTTTTGAAAAGTTTAATAGTATTGACAAATTCCTCAATGGGCGCTGCAGCTCTACCTGGCATCACGCTTTGAATATTACACAAAATATCCCAAACAGGTGCGCCCTGTTCTTCTGACAAAACTAATATTTTTGTTATGGTAGAATCACCAATCCCTCTTTTTGGATAATTTATTATTCGTCTAAACGCTTCTTCATCGTTTGGGTTAACAGTATAGCGGATGTAAGCAACAAGATCTTTAATCTCTTTTCGTTGATAAAAAGACATTCCACCTATGATCCTATATTTAATATTCATTCTTCTTAAACCTTCTTCCATAGCTCTTGATTGAGAGTTGGTGCGGTATAGAATAGCGAAATCACTATTTTTAAGATGGTTGTTTACCTTCTCTTCAAAAATAGAAGTAGCAACAAGTCTACCTTCTTCGTTATCAGAACTTGCTTTTATTACTTCAATAGGATTTCCTTCGTCGTTGGAAGTCCAAGTGTTTTTTTTGAACTGTGCTTTGTTACGACTTATCACGTCGTTTGCGGCATGTACAATGGTTTGTGTAGAACGATAATTTTGTTCCAGCTTATATACTTTTAATTCTGGGTAATCTTTTTCAAAATTTAAAATATTCTGAATGTCCGCTCCACGAAAAGCATAAATACTTTGTGCATCGTCTCCTACCACACAGATATTGCGATTTTGTGCAGCTAGTTTTCTAGTGATGTAATATTGACAAAGATTGGTATCTTGAAACTCATCGACCATTACATAACGAAATCGGTTTTGGTATTTATTGAGAATCTCCAAGTGATCGCGTAGAAGTATGCTGGTGTTAAAAAGCAAATCGTCAAAATCCATTGCACCTGCTTTAAAACAACGTTGGCTATATAGTTTATATATTTTACCAATTTCTGGTCGAAGAGCTTCTGCATCTTCTCCCATTAGAATTCCATTGTTGTTGTATTCTACCCATGAAATAAGCCGGTTTTTGGCAGCGGATATTCTACCAAGCACCGTACTTGGTTTGTATAATTTATCGTCAAGGTTATTCTCTTTCAGTATTAATTTAATGAGTGATTTTGCGTCGTCTGTATCGTAGATGGTAAAATTGTTTGGATACCCAATTTTGTCTGCTTCAGAGCGCAGAATTCGCGCAAAAACGGAGTGAAAAGTACCCATCCATAAATTTCTAGCATCTGAACCCACTACTTTTTCTACTCTTTCACGCATTTCTTTCGCTGCTCTGTTAGTGAACGTAAGCGAAAGTATGTTGAAAGGATCTACTCCTTTTTGCATAAGATAAGCAATGCGGTAAGTAAGCACACGGGTCTTGCCAGAACCAGCTCCTGCTATAATCATAACAGGGCCCTCTATTTGGGTTACCGCTTGTTTTTGAACATCGTTCAAACTATCAATAAAACTCATTCTACTCTATTTTCTAGTATTTGCGAATTTACTATTTCAGGGGCAGATTTTTATCTAGGAATTGGCTGTGTTGAAAAGTATTTTTAATAACCTTTCTAAACTCTTTTTTACACTATTTAACACCGTATTTTAAATCAAAGTTCTTATCTTTGCACATATGATAACGATTGGAAAGACAGCAGTTAGTGATGATATAGTAGATCAGTTTTTTGTATGTGAACTCAACAAATGTAAAGGGGCGTGTTGTGTGGAAGGCGATCTTGGAGCCCCTCTCGAAGAAGGAGAACTAGAAGTGCTTGAAAGTATTTACAACGAAGTGAAACCATATTTATCTAAAGAGGGAGTTGCAGCGATAGAGGAGCAAGGATTTTACATAAAAGATTGGGAAGGTGATTTTTCAACACCCACTATACAAGATAAAGAATGTGCCTATGCGATATACGATAAAGTGGGTATTTTGAAATGTGGTATTGAGCAAGCTTATCTGGACGGTAAAATCACTTACCAGAAACCTATTTCCTGTCATTTATATCCTATTCGGATTACAAAATACGAGCACTACGATGCTATTAATTATGATCGTTGGAGCATCTGTAAGGCTGCCTGTCACAATGGTAAAGAACTCGGTGTGCCACTTTATAAATTTCTTAAAGGACCACTTACAAGAAAATATGGAGAGGCATGGTACTCAGAGCTTTTAAGACTTATTGAAGTAGGGGGAGAAGAAAAAAAATAGCTAACTATTAAATAGTTAACTTTAAACTTTAAACTTTAAACTTTAAACTTTAAACTTTTTTTACTATTTTTATCCGATAATCCTTACATTGGTTACTTATTCCAACTATACAATGCGTTACATAATTTTTATTAGTGTCCTTTTGTTAAATGTTTATCATTTATCAGCTCAAAAATTATATACAATAAGTGAGGCCGTAGGAATGGCAAGAACTAACAATCCAGTTTTAAGAACGGAAAAATTCAACATCAATATTGCTACTTCAGATATTACTACTGCGGGATTGCGTCCTAATCCTGTGTTTAATAATCAAACCTTACAATTAGTAAATCCCCGTTTTGCTCCTGCTAGTACTAATCCGATAAGAGGTACTAACCGTCAGGCGTGGTATCAGGTTACTATGCCTATACCACTGGGAAACATCCGTTATAAAAAAGTTGCCTTTGCAAGAGAAAGCGTAGTTTTAGCGTCTACAGTTTATAGCGAATTGAATAGGAATGTAAGTTATGAAGTAGCGCTTAAATGGATGGATGCATGGTTGTTGAAAACCAATCTTTATATTTTCAAAGAAGCCAAAGAAAATATAGATTCACTTGTTTATATAAATGAAATAAGACTTAGAAATCAGGTAATCACTCCAATAGAATTAATCAGAACACAGTTGCTTTCAGATCAGTATAATCTACAACTAAAAACCTTGAGAAACGACTATATAAATGAACTTAGAAATCTCAAATACATAACAGGCCTTGCAGATTCTATTGACATTAACGACAAGATTAATTTAATAACGTTTACATTTTTAAACAATCAAGATACTCTAATGAGTATTGCTTTGGACAGACGAAGTGATCTTGCTTATGCAAAATCAAACATTGAGTTAAGTAAAAAAAACGTAGCCGTCCAGAGAGCTGCTGGGCTACCTTATTTTGAAGGTGGTGTTATTTTTAACCCTCAAAATGCTGTTCCTTATGCAGGAACTTTTGCCACATTATCAATCCCTGTATTTTCACGCAATCAAGGAGAAGTAGAAAAGTCTAAGCACATTTTAAAGCAATCAGAAAGTTATATGTCAGCCAAAGAAATGCTGATAAAAATGGAAGTGAAAAATGCTTATAATTCATACATTACTCATGAAAATAATCTTAAGGAATTTCAGGATATTGTAAAAAAATCTTTTAGAGTTTTAAATACTGTTCGATATTCATATTTGAAAGGGAATACTACATTGATTGATTTTCTTGATGCCCAAAGAACACATCTTGAAACGCAACGTCTATACAATGAGGCATTGTTCAATTTTAGAAAAAGCTACATTGATGTATTGTATACCACAGGCCTTATAGCAGACATATAAACGATTACTAACTTATTACTTATGCGCAACTATTTTTATGTTCCAGTTATTTTGTTTTTGCTCTCTGCTTGCATAGAAGATGAAAAAACAGTAAAACTAACATCTGATCATGAAAAACCTCTGATTTTAAATAAGGGAGAATTGATACGGTTTAAAAAAACTCCTAAAACGTTTGAATTATTTCCGATTGCACAAAATTCTCTTAATGGAAATATAGAAGCACCCGCACAAGTAGCGGCAACTGTATTAAAACCTGAAAATAGAAATTCTGAAACGATCATCCTTTTTGACGATCCAGAAATGACAAATTTATATACTACTTTATTGCAAAGTATCGCCCATTATGCCCGTGATAAAGAAACGTTTGATCGTATGCAAGATATGTATAACAATAGTGCAGCTACTGGAAAAGACCTTACCGAAGCCCGCACAGGTATGATTGAAGCAGCGACTGAACTATCCGAAAAAGAAGCTCGTTTAAAAATGTATGGTTTTGATCCCAATGAACTCAGAGGTGCTAGACCTGGTATCGTATGGTTGATTTCAAATGTAAACGAATCTGCATTAAGTGCTATTAAAACGGGGAAAGATTGCAAGGTAGAATTTATTTCTTATCCTGGTGAGCAGTTTGTAGGCAGAGTTTCTGCTATCGGAGATGTACTTGATAATAGTACACAAACGATTAAAGTAAGGGTTACGATTAATAATAAAGGTAATAAATTTAAGTCGGGAATGTATGCAAAAATTAGTTTTGGACTGAGCGAAAGTAACATCCTCGCCGTTCCTCAATCGGCATTGATTACAGCAGAAGGTGAGACCTACGTTTTTAAAAAGAAAGGAAATGATTTTTACAGAGTCAAAGTTGTAATAGGTAAACAGATTGGTGGACAAATTATTATTAAAGAAGGTGTGATCAGTGGAGATACAGTTGTTTCAAAAGGAACAATGTTGTTGAAAGGTATGAGTATTGGTTATTAATTTTACAGCAGCATGATCTCAAAAATAATCGATTTTTCTCTTTCTAAAAGATGGGTAGTACTAGGACTTATTATGCTCATCAGTGTGATTGGCTTATGGTGTTATACCTTATTGAAAATAGAGGCTTATCCCGACATTTCGGATACCAACGTAGTAGTCATCACTAAGTACGATGGTCGTGCAGCAGAAGAAGTGGAGCAGCAGGTAACCATTCCAGTGGAGAGAGCGTTAAACAGCGTCCCTCACGTGATTTCTAAACGTTCACGTACTATTTTTGGGCTTTCTGTGGTACAGCTTACTTTTGAAGACGGTATAGATGATTTTTATGCGCGTCAAGTAGTCAATGAAAAACTAGCGTCTGCTGAAATTCCAGATGGTGTAAGCCCGGAACTTGCCCCTATGACTACGCCAGTGGGAGAGGTATTCCGTTATGTTGTAGAGGCATCGGATGAAAGCTTTACACCGATGGACATCCGAACATTACACGATTGGACTATAAAACCTTATCTATTACAAACACAAGGAGTGGCTGATATCAGTCCTTTTGGTGGACCTATCAAACAATTTCATGTACTCACTAGTCCTGAACGATTGAAGCGGTATGATCTTACCCTAAAAATCATCATCGCTGCGATTGAAGATAATAATTTAAATACAGGTGGAAATATTATTGAGCGTGGTGGACAAGGCTTTGCGGTGCGGGGTATTGGTGCTATACGGTCTGCTGAAGATATAGAAAAAATAGTAATTACTTCTATTAACGGCGTCCCGATTTTTATAAAAGATGTAGCCGAGGTAGAAATTGCTCCACCTCCTCCCTCAGGAATTTTAGGGTACGCAATTCCCGATGAAATGATTGACAATAGTTCCGCTACGGAAGGAATTATTTTACTTCGTAGAGGTGAAAATGCTTCTGAAGTAGTAGCGAAATTAAAAGAAAAAATAAAAGAACTTTCAGCTAACGAGTTGCCCGAAGGTATCAGTATTCGTATTTTATACGATCGCTCTAGTCTAGTGGACTATACCATCGATACGGTCTCTCATACCTTGATAGAAGGCATTACTATTGTAACTATTTTACTTGTTTTGTTTCTGGGAAGCTTCCGCTCGGCTGTGGTAGTGGCCATTACAATACCTGTTTCGTTGTTCTTTTCTTTTATACTTCTACAACTTTCTGGTATTCCAGCAAATCTACTTTCACTTGGTGCAATTGATTTTGGAATTATTGTGGATGGGGCATGTGTAATGGCCGCTGCTATTATTCGAAGGGTGAAAGAAGCTTCAGATGAAGAAAGACAATTGGGTGTAGTTCATGTTGTAAAAAAAGGTGCACAGGAAATAGGGAAAGAAATTTTCTTTACCGTGCTTATTATTATTCTTGCGTATCTACCACTCTTTACGTTACAACGTGTAGAAGGTAAACTATTTTCACCAATGGCTTACACATTGTCCTTTGCCGTTATTGGTTCCATGCTCTGTGCACTCACTTTAATTCCTGTATTGATATCTTTTGTATTTTCCAATTACTACAAAAAAAATCCTACGAAAGAACTTGCAACAGAGAAGAAGAAAAGCTTTAGGAGTAAATTTCAACTTTTCCATTTTATAGAAAAATTATATTCTAAAAATCTTTCCTTTAATTTAAAAAAACCTGTCTTTGCTGTATTGATAGGCTTTAGTTTTCTCCTAATTAGTGCTGTAGTAATATTACCAAAAATAGGAACTGAATTTCTACCAGAACTAGATGAAGGATCTATTTTTGCTCGTTGTTTTTTACCATCAGGAGTATCTATTCAGGAAAATGCTCGTTATGCGCCGACCATTCGTAGAATAATAGCAAGACATCCTCAGGTCAAAAATATTATAACACAAACAGGTAGAAACGACGATGGAACTGATCCTTTCGCTTCAAACCGTACCGAGGTAATGGTGGAATTGAAAGACTATTCGTTATGGGTAGCAGATACTTCAAAACACGATTTGATTAAAAAAATAAAAGCAGAACTAGAAGAGGAGATACCAGGTGCTTATTTTTCTTTCGGTCAACCTATCATCGATCAGGTGACTGAAGTTGTTACAGGTAGTGCTGCCGACCTTGCGATTTCAATTATAGGGGAAGATTTGAAATTTATGAGAGCCAAGGCGGATTCGATGGTGGCGATTGTAAAACAGGTGCAAGGAGCTAGTGAAACAGGTATAGAACAAGAAGGAATTCAAGCACAGCTTACAGTAGAAATTAATCGCGAAAATGCGGCACGTTACGGTATAAACATTGCCGATATTCAACTCATGATTGAAGCAGCGATTGGTGGTAAATCGGTAGGAAGTATTTATGATGGGGCTAGAAAATTTGATATAATGGTACGTTTTCTCCCAGAGTATAGAAACAATATAGATGCTATTCAAAATATGCTTATACCTGCACCCAACGGAGCACGTATTCCCATGAAGCAGCTTGCCACAATTCGTCTGATTGATGGACAAACAAATATTACTCGTCTGGATGGCAAAAGACTAATAGCTGTTCGAACCAATGTGCGTGGGAGAGATCAAGGAAGTTTCGTAAAAGAATGTCAAAAAAGAATTGCAGCTGAAATAAAATTTCCAAAAGGTTACTCTATTGTTTATGGTGGACAGTTTGAAAATTTAGAGCGTGCTGGTAAAAGACTGACTATGGTAATTCCACTTACGTTTTTGTTGGTTTCCCTTTTATTGTTTGTTCTGTTTAGAAATTTAAAAGATACGCTCGTTACCATGCTTTGTATACCCTTTGCAGTAATAGGAGGGGCAATGGCATTGTTGTTACGTGGATATAATTTTAACGTATCTGCAGGGGTAGGTTTTGTTTCTTTGTTTGGTGTTTCTGCAATGGCAGGTGTATTACTTGTGTCGGCTTATAACCGAGCTAAGAAAAAGAATTCTTTAGATATCGATAATGTTCGTTGGAAGGAGCTTATAAATGAGTCATCGGTTCATGAACTAAGACCTATCATGATGATGTTGCTCGTTGCTATTATAGGACTTATTCCAGCAGCCCGTTCTTCAGGAATAGGTTCTGATGTGCAACGACCACTTGCTACAGTAATTATAGGAGGTCTGACGTCAACGTTGCTATTGGTGCCATTTGTTTTTCCTTCTTTATATTATTTAGTAAGTAAGAAGAAAAAGTAAACCTTGTATTTAGCTCCAAAAATTGATAGAAATTAAATTACTATTTTTTAATTTCTATCAATTTATTATCTATATTAATTTACCTATTAACATTAAAGGTTAGTTTGTGGTTTTAAATTGAAATTTAGAATTGTAAAATTCTATCTTTTTTTGAATTCTAATAATGAAGAATGAAGAACAAATAGCGATCAAGACAACTTATTTCAGTCTTATAGGAAATTTCTGCATGGCTATAATCAAAGGGTTGGCAGGCTATTTTGGAAATTCTTATGCATTAATTGCTGATGCGATTGAATCTACTACAGATATATTTTCTTCTTTTTTAGTTTTGTTTGGAATAAAATATGCCAACAAACCTGCCGATAAAAATCATCCTTATGGTCATGGTAGAGCAGAACCACTTATTACGTTTATTGTTTGTGGCTTTTTAATTACTTCAGCTACAATTATTGCTTATAAAAGTATTCAAAATATAGGAACGCCCCATGATTTACCTGAGCCATTTACTCTTTTTATACTTGGAGGAATTATTATTTGGAAAGAAATTTCATACCGTATCGTAATTAAAAAAGGTAGAGAAACCAATAGCTCTTCTTTGAAAGCAGACGCGTGGCATCACCGTAGCGATGCGATCACCTCCGTTTCTGCATTTATAGGGATCTCTATTGCGTTAGCATTAGGAAAAGGTTATGAGTCTGCAGACGATTGGGCTGCCCTTTTTGCTGCGGGGTTTATTATTTACAACAGTTATTTAATTTTCAGACCTGCACTCGGAGAAATAATGGACGAGCATGTTTACGATGATCTGGTATCAGAAATTAGAATCGTCTCTCTTAAAGTGGAAGGTGTAATAACTACTGAAAAATGTTTTATCCGCAAGGCAGGTTTAAAATACCATGTAGATCTTCATGCTATAGTCGATGCCAATAAAACTGTAAAACAAGGGCATAGTATCGCACACAATTTAAAAGATGCTTTAAAGCTTGAAATTCCTAAACTGGGAAATGTGCTGATTCATATTGAGCCGAATGCTTAATAAATAAGAAAGATAGTCGTATAATTTAATCCTTTTTAATCTTTTTATTGTTTCTATTATATTTTCTTTATTTTAATATTAAATCTTTGTTTACAGCATATTAAGCCTATTAAATAATTGGTTTAAGGATTGGAAATTCATTGAAAAGCCATAACTTCATTTCACTATACTTTGTTTATTACCTTCATTGGAATAGCCCAGTATGATTTTTATATTTTTAAAAACTAATATTAATTAACTTAAAAAAACAAAACAATGGCAACAACAAAAGAACAAGTAGAAGTAATGATCGATGAGTATGTGGTGAAAATTGGTTTAACCAAAGCACAAACATATAATCCTGAACGCAAAGCATGGTACTGGAGCAGAGGTTCTGCTGGTATCGAGGTTTTTATTCAGGAAATTAAATTAAGTACCTATTCAAGATTTTATTTAAGAGTATTTTCTCATATTCTTAAAGTGCCTGCTGGAAGCGAGCAAAAAGTTTATAAAAGATTGTTAGAATTGAACGATACCAATTTAGGTCTTAAACTTTCCCTTCTTCCAAACAGCGATAAAGTATATGCTACTTTTGAAAGAGATATTAACGGTATCGATTTCGAAGAGGTATCTACTACTATTGCTGATCTTGAATGGTGGGCTGATAAATTAGACGATGAATTGGCAGCAGAATTCAATATCGTTGTTTCTGATAGAATGTAATAAATAAAAATCATGAATAATAAGTAAGCTATTTTTAATAGCTTACTTATTTATATTTATACATTTAACTTATTTTTGTTTATAAGGTTTATTATTTTGTTCCTTATTATTTTATAAAATCGTAATTGTCAGTGTCTTTCTACTGTTTTAAGTTTTATAAGTATTTATACGTATTTTTTAATACTATTTTAGTTTGTATTTTAGTAAAACATAATTATTTTATTCATTTCATTTTTATAATTTTTTATGATTTCAAACAACCAAATAAAAGAATTACAACAAAGGTATTTTGACTTTTGTACAAGCTTAATAAAAAAAATACCTCATGAAATAGCAAATTCAGATGCTCTCATGAAGGAGGCCTTTTCATTTCGTGATGAGCTAGAAAAAGCAGTCATTCAAAATGAAATAGAGTGCAAGAATGAAGCAATCAAAGAAATAGAAGTAGAGATTGGTATTCTTAAAAATGAACTAGAAAATAAGTAGTTCGTCTGTTTATTATTTTTAAATATTGTATAGTATTGATAATAAGACGTATAAACTATTATTAGTAAGATTGTATTTTGTTTCGCTTTATGTATTTTTGTCTTATTATATATATGTTTCAAAAGTACGAATAGCATACGTTTTATGAGTCAATACAATTTTCTAATAGTAAAAGAAGTAATCAAAGAAACAGCAGATGCTGTCACCATAGTTTTTCATAAACCCTCCATTAAAATTCCCTATAAGTCTGGCCAATTCCTTATTTTCATAATGGAAATAGGAGGTGAAAAACTTAGAAGATCTTATTCACTTTGTTCATCGCCTTTTGCAGAGGAGGAATTAGCTGTTTCTGTAAAAAAAGTAGAAGGCGGAAAAATGTCAACTTACCTTGTAGATAAGGTCAAAGAAGGAGACATTATAGAAACCTTAGCACCTACAGGAGTGTTTATCTATGAGCCAGTTTCCTCTAATACAACTGACATTGTTCTTGTTGGCGCCGGCAGTGGCATTACACCGTTGTATTCTATCATTCGTTCAGCGCTATCCCAAGAAAAACTTAGTCGTGTTTATCTCATTTATTCTAATAGAGATGAAAATTCTATAATTTTAAAATCCGGATTAGAAAAATTGTTAGTTGACTTTTCTGATCGATTTAGAATGGTTCATGTGTATAGTAAACCATTAAAACCTATAAATGAAATTTTCGGTCGACTTCATAAGTCAAGTATTAAGCAACTGTTAGAAAATTTCAAAACTATAAATTTTAGTACTGCTCATTGTTTTGTTTGTGGTCCACAAGGCATGATGGAAGAGGCTTTTCATGCTTTCGATCTTTTAAACGTTCCGACTCTTAATGTACGAAGAGAAAGTTTTACCACATTGGTCCATACAGAAGAAAAGTCACAAGAGCCAGCTTCAATAGGAGAGACGTTTGTAGTAACTATAAAATATGGCAAACATTTGCATAAAGTGAATGTTTCTCCTCGTCAAACGATTTTAGAAGCGGCATTAGATCAAGGCATTGATCTGCCTTATTCTTGTCAAAGTGGAATGTGTACAGCCTGTATGGGTAAATGTAAAACTGGGCAAGTAACGATGGCTGATCCTGATGGTTTGTCTGCTAATGAAATTAAACAAGGTTATGTGCTCACCTGCGTGGGAAGACCCGCATCGGCTGATGTAATGATAGAAATAGATTAATTATCTTTTTATAAAAAAAATAATTAAAAATAATATAGTTATAAAATTACTGATTAAAAACGTGGAAGCAATAAAAAGAAAACCTAGAATATTTCTAAGTGAAGATTTTCAAGTTACTACTTGGGATAAACTTAAACCATTTTTTGAAGAACTTAAAAGTAGAAAAATTACTACAAAAGAAAACCTAAGAAAATGGTTTCAAGATAGGAGTGAGTTAGAATCTATCTTAGAAGAAGATATGGCTTGGCGTTATATACGAATGACTGGCGATACAACAAATAAAGTATATACAGAAGCATTCAATTTTTTTGTTGCAGAGATACAACCTAATATAGCTCCCTATTCTAATGCTCTTGATGAGAAAGCGCTGCGAAGTGTTTTCTTAAAAGATATGCGTGAGCCTGGTTATGCAGTAGCAGTAAGAAATATAGAAAAAGAATTTAAAATTTTCAGAGAAAAAAATATTCCACTCTTTACAGAATTGGAACAAGAGGCTCATAAATATGGCGCCATTTCGGGAGCAATGTCTGTTGAGATCGACGGTAAAGAACTTACCATGCAACAAGCCTCCGATTTTCTTCAATCTACGGATAGAGAGAAAAGAGAACTAGCGTATAAAAAGATTGCAGAAAGAAGGTATAAAGAAAAAGATAAGCTAGACGATCTATATACTAAACTAATAAATTTAAGACACAAGGCGGCTCTTAACGCTGATTTCCCTAACTACCGTGACTACATGTTTACCGCATTAGGGCGTTTCGATTATAAAACGGAAGATTGTTTTAATTTTCATACTTCTGTAGCGTCGGAAGTGGTGCCAGTACTAAATGAATTGGCTATAGAACGTAAGAAACAATTGAAATTGGATCAATTAAAACCTTGGGATCTTAGTGTGAATTATTTTGGTAAAACTCCGTTGAAACCATTTGAAACATCACAAGAACTTCTTGATAAAACGATAGAATGTTTTAGTAAAATTGATCCTTATCTTGGAGAGTGTATTGCCACAATGAAAACGATGGGGCATTTAGATCTTGAATCTAAAAAAGGAAAAGCGCCAGGTGGTTATAATTATCCACTCGATGAAATTGGAGTTCCATTTATTTTTATGAATGCAACTTCAAGCCTCCGTGACCTCGTAACAATGGTGCACGAAGGTGGTCATGCTTTTCACTCCTTCCTAGCAAAAGATCTTGAATTAAATGTATTTAAACACCCACCTTCTGAAGTAGCTGAATTAGCCTCTATGTCCATGGAATTAATAAGTATGGAGTATTGGGATATTTTCTTCAAAGATAAAAAAGAATTGGCAAGAGCTAAACGTGAGCACTTAGAAGGTATTATACAAACACTTCCATGGGTGGCCACTATTGATCGTTTTCAGCATTGGGTATATGAAAATCCTACACATTCTATAGAAGATAGAAAGAAAAAATGGAACGAAGTATATAGTATGTTTGCAAATACGATTACTGATTTTACAGGACAAGAAAAATATCGTAATTTCATGTGGCAGAAACAGCTTCATTTGTATGAAGTACCGTTCTATTATATTGAATATGGTATTGCCCAATTAGGTGCAATTGCTGTTTGGAAAAACTACAAAGAGAATCCAAAAAAAGGATTCGCTCAATATGTAGATGCTCTCAAACTAGGTTATACAAAACCTATTCGTGAAGTATACCAAACTGCTGGAATTAAATTTGATTTCTCTGGGCCATATATAAAAGAGTTAATTGAGTTTATTAAAAAAGAAATGAAAGCAACTGGATTATAAATTCCCATGTATAAAGGCATTTCCATTTAAAAATGTTAAGAGAAAATAAAACATGAGAAATTTTGCATTACTTTTAAAGGCAATTTTATTTTCTCTTAATATTTATGCGCAGTCGGAGGTAGAGAGATATTATTTAGCAAACAAAGGAGATAGCTTTCCTAGTATCGCAGTTGGTTCTGTGTCGGAAGGAGGACTTAAAAATGCTAAGTTAATGCCTTTTAACGGCGATAATTTTTTCTATTACAACGAGTCAAGTTATTTACAAGGGAGAGCTTATACCCATTCAAAAGTAAAAAATGCGTTGCTTTCTACTTATGCAGAACTTAATAAATTGTATCCAAAGAGAAAATTTGGAATCATGGAGTGCTCAAATAAAGAAGGTGGAAAAATTTGGCCTCACAGAACACATCAAAATGGATTGAGTGTTGATTTTATGGTGCCTTTACAACAAAAGGGGAAGCCTTATTATGGGTTAGATGATGCCTCCAGCCCTCATAGTCATTACTTGCTTAAGTTCGACAATAAGGGCCGTTATAGTAAAGATACCACTGTTCATATCGATTTTAATCTTTTAGCGCATCATATTTTATTATTAAACAAACAAGCTAAATTGAGCGGCTTAAAAATCACTAAAATTATTTTTAAAATTGAATTGAAAGGCATTTTATTTAAAACGACCTATGGGCAACAGTTAAAAAAAACTGGAATCTATTTCGCACAAGTATTGCCAAATTATATCAATAATGTTCATGATGATCATTATCATATTGATTTTTCGGAGTGAAGAGTGCATACAAGTGATAGTGTAAATTCTTATCCAATCTTTCCGCCCTTTTTGGAGAAAAGCTCAATAAGGGCGGGAAAATTCTATTAATAAATAAAGCTATAAACTTTTCAATTCTATTAAAGGAGTTATTGACTCTTATAAATAACGATACAATAGAAATGTAGAAAGTCCATTGGATATTCTATGGACTTTCTACATTTCTAAAAAAAATCTCATTCCTGTCTACTACCGAACTACCATAAGTTTTTTAGTGATCACTTCGTTTTCTAAGATAATCTTTACCAGATAAGTTCCCACGGGTAAGCTAGCAGTACAAATACCTGATTGAATAGAAATACCATTTATTTCCTTAACTATTATTCCTAAACCGTCTTTAATTTCTACTTTCTTTATTAGCTCATTAGATTCTAAAAATAATAATTCTGAACTAATTGGATTGGGGAATAAAGAAACTTTATCAGCTAAAGAGTTATCTATATTCATTTCATTTACATCTATTCTGGCACCACAAACACCTACAACTTTGCAATAACTTTTATAGTAAGGAGCTTGAGAATAATTAGCACCAACACATATGCTACCTCCTGAATAATATTGATTATAAGTTATTGTAACTTTATATGGACTTCCTGCAACCGGCGTAATAGAGCCTGCAGAACCTGTAAACCACCAAGAATAACTGGTAGCTCCAGTTCTATAAATTGATGTTAATTCATAATTTGTAGTTGCGTTAACATTAGAACAAGAGACTCCAATAATTGGATCGTTACTTACTGGTAGAGTAACTTTAACAACTGAATTTGCAGTTTTATTTCCATTTGCAGTTTTAACAGTTATAGTTGCTGAACCTGCTGCTAAGGCCGTTACAACACCTGTCGTGCTAACACTCGCTATTGCTGCATTAGAAGTAGAATAGGTAACACTTTTATTTGTAGCATTTGTTGGTAAAATAGAAGCTGTCAATACACTAGTTTGACCTAATGTTAAACTCAAGGTTGCTGGTGATAAACTAACACTTGAAACGGCTATTACTGCATTTTTAACTGTAACAGCCGTTGAGGCAGTTTTGTTTCCATTTGCAGTTTTAACAGTTATAGTTGCTGAACCTGCTGCTAAGGCCGTTACAACACCTGTTGCGCTAACATTCGCTATTGCTGCATTAGAAGTAGAATAGGTAACACTTTTATTTGTAGCATTTGTTGGTAAAATAGAAGCGGTCAATACACTAGTTTGACCTATAGTTAGACTCAATATTGTAGGTAATAAACTTATGCTAGTAACAGATACTGGTAAATTTGTAGTATAATTATTAGGCTCTGCGGAGGCATAATCTTTAGCTACTCTCATTTCATCTAAATTAATCGTAATATCATAATTTCTTGAAGCTTCGTTATAAGCACCCCATTTAAAATAATTCCCATTATCATCTAAGGTTCTATGTGTAATTTGTTTATTGAGATCATCGTTTAATAAATCTTGTTTTACTCCATTAAACCACATTTCAAGACGTCCTTTAGAAGCATCTCTTGAATACTTAATTCCAAGCACTATTGAAACCCATTCTCCTTCGCTCACAGGCTTCGACCAAATTTGTTTTCCTCTACTTTCTTGAGAAGTGGTTCCTGGAGCATAAATTGACAATCCCATATTTGTTCCATTATATCCCATTATAAAAGGATAATTTTGTGAGCTAGTACCATCTGATTTGTTCTGAAAGATGGCAAAACCTGGGGCTGAATTTCCTACGATAGAAGCCTTCCATCTCCAACCCACAAATATAAAATCTCCTTCAGTAGGAATATAGCCATCCGTTCTAGACAATTCTGCTCTTTTAGATCCAGCAGGTTTTCTGACATTCCAAACCTTTCCATAAACAGGATCATTCACGGTTGATACCTCTCCCACTTCCCCTGCTTCTACACTTAATCGATAAAAGCTTTCCAAATAATTTTTATTAGGGTCTGCATACCAAAGCACCTGTGCTTGAGATGTATATATCCCAAAAGACAATAATAATATAAGTAATAATTTCATTTTCATATTATAAGTTTTAGATAGTTATTTTATAACAAATAACTATCGATAGAAGTAAACAGTAATTGAGGTTATTTTGAAATAACCATGTAAAATCAGAAAAACTCCTCCTTCATTTTCATGAAAGGAGGAGAGAGAAATTTATTGACAATTATTTAACTATCACTAATCTCTTAGTAATCGTTTGTCCGTCAAAAATTACTTTAACAGTATATGTACCCCCATTCAATGTCGCTACTGAGAGAGTAGTTTGAATGTACGGATTGCTATTTTCTAAAACAGTTTCACCAATACTATTGATAATTTGTACTCGAGAAGGAATAGCATTGTAGTTAGAAGCATCAAGCACCACTGACTGTCCTTGAGCAGAAGGATTTGGATAAATACTCAATGCTTCTTGTATAGAATTGTTTATCAATTCGTCCTCTCCAATCCTTGCAGAACATGTTCCGATTGCCTTACAATATTGTACATAATAGGGAGCCCCAGTTAATTGAACACCAACACATACGGCCCCTGAAGTGAAGTATTGATTTGGCATTACTATACAAGACGTTCCAGATGGTGTAATACTTTGAGATGCACCAGTAAACCACCAAGAATAACTTGTTGCATTTATAGTGTTTGCAGGATTAAGTGTGAACGACAAAGCTTGTCCTGATTTACCACATGATGGACCTGCTATTGGATCAGTACCTACTACTACTTTATTTATGGTCAATATCTGACTAACATTAGCTGCAGCATTAAATGCAGTATTTCCTACTTGCGAAGCGGTGATTACAGCTGTACCAGCCCCTACTATATGAATTTTACCATTTACTATAGTAGCTACTGCAGTATTAGAACTTGCATAACTTACTCCTAACCCTGAAGAAGCAATAGCACCAGCACTGAAATCAGCATCGCCAATTTTTTTTGTAGGTAAAGTTCCAAAACTAATTGTTTGTGCTTGCTTAACTACAATATTATTTACTGTCAATGTCTGACTAACATTAGGAGCTGCATTGAATGCTGTATTGCCTGCTTGTGAAGCAGTGATCGTAGATGTTCCTACTCCAACCAGATGAATTTTACCATTTACAATTGTAGCAACAGCTAAATTAGAACTTGAATAACTTACTACTAACCCTGAAGAAGCAGTAGCACCAGCACTGAAATCAACACCACCAATTTTTTTTGCAGATAATGTACCAAAGCTAATTGTTTGCGACTGTTTCACTGGAGTAGTTTTTGGATTTATTGTAGCTCCCGTTACAAATATTAAAGCATCCTTAGAAGGAATGCTGCTACCTACATACATACCCCACCTGAAGCTAGTTCCACCAGTAGGTCTTTCCCAAAATCCTTTTGCAATAAAATTTCCATTGTAAAAAACCTCGTAATTGTATCCATCATCGCGAACTCGTATATCAAAGCTTTTCCCTGTCATATTTTTTGCTAACACAATGTCTGTTCCTCTCCTATGGTTAAGAATAATATCCCCATTGTCTGAACAATTAATTTGTACTGACCAATCAAATTCATTGTTCTTAGACTGGAAAATAGCAGCTCCTAATGGCTTCACAATTGTATAGGTGGCTACCCATTCTTGCCATCCATCTCCCTTCTTAAACGAAAACTTGCTAAACGCTTCCGTTCTGGCAGCATTTGGACGATCGTTTCTTACATTATATTCTCCCTTAAATAAACGGAATACTTGTGTATTACCATCTTCTTGGTACCATCTAGTCCATTTTGGAAAACTAGTTCTAGGTATTACACTATTGCCTAGTGTATGAATATTAATATCCTGTGGAATTTTATTATTTCCATAGGTAACATTTTCTACCAATGCATTATTTACATTGATCGTAGAACCTTTAATTCCATTAGTAGAGTTTACCCCTATCGGAATAAGATTATTTTTAATAATAAAATCCCAAGTCGGATCTGTTCCTGTTTGAGTGTATAAATTCTGAGCTATGGCATGATAGCAGTTTATCTGAATAAAGCTTGCTAATATCCCAATAAGTAGTAATTTATTTTTCTTCATATTAGTGTTTGTTTATTTTACTAATGCAAAACAAACAAGCACTTGTTTAGGTAAACATAATTATTATATTATTTTAATAAATAACATAATAATTGTTAGTGTTATAACATACGATATTTTAAATAATACCTAATTATCTGTTATTTACAACAGAAGCCCTATTGTCAAAATCGATTCGCTCTGCAATAGAAAAATCAACTTAAAAACACTCTTCCAATCTTACTTCATTTTTCGTCACACTTAAACATCACCAAAGAAGATACGAGCCGTCATTTTAATTACGACTATAGGGCGAAAAATAATAATCGCATATTTTTTTGTTTAAAAGATATTTTCCATTTTTTTTATCACCCAATTTTCCTCCCAATATAAATCAAATCTACCGTCACCGATCCATCTTCTTCTGGATAGTCTTTTGTGTAAAATTTTTCAACAGCAAATCCATTTTCTGCCAAGAGTTTTTCCAATTGGGATCGTTGGTGGTAATAAATATAAATTTCACTGTCACCCGTAAAACTAGTTTTCTCAAAACCTGATTTCTCTATTGGTCCTTCCATGCAGCTCAAGTATACAAGTCCTTTATTTTTTGTAAGATTTTTTAAATCATTGAAAAATTTTGGCAGATCAGTAGGTGATAAATAAGGTAAACAAAATGCACCTACCACGACTTCAAATTCTTGATTGATCAAATGAGCATTTCGTATATCTAGCAACCTAAAAGTAGTATTAGGGTTTATTGTTTCTGCTTGTTTGAGCATTGCAGGAGCTAAGTCTACACCGAGAATGTCAATATCTGGTCGTTTGTCTAAAAAATATTTTACAACGTTTCCTGGGCCGCAACCAAGCTCTAGGAGAGTGCTGTCTTTGGGAGTTATGGTTAATAAATAATCAAAAGTGTCGTTGTAAAGATCAAACTGCATAAATTTAGTAACGTATGCTTCTACGTATTGATTATATATAGTAACGGTTTGTAGTTGATTGTCCATCTTGATTTTTTAGCTAAGGTTGGGTTTGTAATTTATGGATAAACGTTTTGGTACTACAGCACAATAGGCACATGTCAATGCATCTATAAGGGTTTCTTTTTTTACTTTTTTTAATTCGATAAACGTCCAACCTTGTTTTCCCCATTTATTTGGAACGGGGTAAATAATTGTTTTATCGAATGCTGAGAAAACGGATTGATCTATTTCTGATAATTTCAAACACACTCTTTTATCTTTTTCTGATAAAGTAACCACTATTTTTTTATTTACCCGAAAAGAAGGTTTTTCAAAATGAGGTGCTTCTATTATTTCAGGAAAGGACAATGCGAGTTCTCGGAATGTTTTGATGGAGACCATATAGTATAAACGTTTTATTAGTTATTTCACTATTTAGATTTACTAATTTAGTGTATAAATGATTATTGCTAGTGTTTATAAAATTCCTTTTCTTATAGCTAGATTTAATAGTTCTGCAGTGTTTTTTGATTTCGTTTTCGCTAACATATTTTTACGGTGATTGGATACTGTATCTTGACTGATAAATAAAACAGTAGCAATTTCGGGAGTACTAAGTCCTTTACTAATCCATATTAAAACCTCAAGCTCACGTTTAGAGAGGAATGTCATGGTTGTTTGATCTAAAAAGGTACTCGCTAGAATAGGCATCATACTACCATCTTTTTTTCTTTCTGTAACAATAAAATCAAGTTGTTCATCTTTTTTTATATGTTTTAAATCATTTAAAAAAACTAATGTAAATAAGGGGAATCCATTTTCGTCTGTTTCTAAAACACTAATTTGCTGCATGCACCAGATATATTCGTCGTTACTTTTTCTACATAGAAAACTAAAACTAAATCGCAGATTTTTTACTTCATCTGTTGGATATTCATTATAATATTCAATAATTTTTGGTACTATATGATTGCTAAAAATGGAGGCATGGTTAGGGTGAAAAGTTGAAATAGCAAATTCAAAACCATCAGGTTGCATGTAGCGTTTAGCTTCGTAACCTAATATTCCTTTTATATTTTCACTAAAATAATCATAACGCATTACGGTATGATTTAAAATAAATACAGCGCAAGGTGAATGTTCTTGCAAAACTTTAAATTGTGGGAGCGAGAATAACAGAGACAAATCTCCTACTTCTTTATTTTTATTAAAAAAACCATCAGGGTAATAGTTCTCAAGTAGTTTGATAATTTCATGATGGTGTTTTTGAGGGGAAAAAGGAGTTCTTTTCATGTGTTTGTTAGTTAACAAGCGTTAGAACTTTCTTAATTCTGCAATCACCCTATGTATAGGCAATCCCATCACATTGAAATAGGATCCTTCAATTTTTTCGATTCCTATATATCCAATATATTCTTGAATACCATAAGAGCCAGCCTTGTCAAATGGTTTGTGTGTGTCAACATAATATTCAATATCTGCTAGGGATAAGGGTAGAAAATAAACTTTGGTTAGTTCAGAAAAAACAAGTTGTTTGTCAAGCGTGGTAAGACTTACACCCGTAACAACTTCGTGCATTTGACCCGAAATTTTTTGAAGCATTTGAATCGCTTCTTCACGGTTGGCTGGTTTGTTGAGTATTTCGCCTTCTATTATTACAACTGTATCGGCAGTGATAAGTAGGTCGTTTGCTTTTAGATCAGGGAGAAATGCAGCCGCTTTTTTCTTGGCTAAATAAATAGGCACTTCTTCTTTAGGAAGAGTAGGAGAGAAGTCTTCGTTGGTGTCTTTGGCTCTGCTTTCAAAGGTTACGCCAGCGTCTTGAAGTATTTGTCTTCTTCGGGGAGATTGAGAGGCTAATATTATTTTGTACATTGATGGATAGTATTTCTTACTAAATGTACAGAATTCTTTAAGTTAATTCACCACTTTTTTTCCTGAAAAAGGAACGTAGACGGTCAGTTTATAAGAGAGGATATTATCTTTTTTTGATTTGTCTCCCCATTTCGAAACGTTGTCCATATAATCGGAAGTTGTGTTGAGATAGCCTGCCTGAAAACCTACTCCAAATCCTGGTTTAGATACATATAAAGCTCCTATTCCATGTGGGAACATAGCTGTGATAGGTCCGTAAGTTTCATTTTGAGCTCTAGTATTTAATTGACTGACGAGTTTTAAATTTTCATCGTCTCTTGTATCAAATCGCATTATGCCAATTCCTTGGTAGAGGTAAACAATTAAGTTGTGCTTTTTGTAAAGGTTTACATGTAGATCGTAATTGAAGGCGATCATTTTTATTCTTCCGTATTTATTGGGTGTTGGTTGAGGATCTGAGCCATCGTCAAAGAAGTAGTTTGGGTTTTGTGCAATTGCACTTCCTAGCATAAGATTTAGGTGTCCGTTGATTCTTTTTTTCTTATTGAATAAAATCCCAATCTGTATACTGCTTGACCATTTAGAGTAGCTATGGTCAAGATCTCCTTTGTAGGAGTTGGTGCTGAAGCCTAATTCGGCGAACCTAGTAGGCATGGTTTTCTGTGCAAAAGCAAGTGAAGAGAAGAGTGTTATTAGCAGTAGAAAAAAAGTTACTTTATAAAGCATGCTGTTAGATTTTTAGTTGAAACGACATAAGTCCATTTATAGTGTATTCACTTACCTATTGATAAAATATAAAATAACTAAGTTATTCATAGTGCGTAAAGTTTTTTGTGATACATACAGTTTTGACATAGTTGAAATTATCACTATTTAATAAAAAAACCTAAACGTTTATACCGTTTAGGTTTTAATTGTAACGTCTAATGGACGATAATATTATATTTGTGAAAAATCATAGGTGTCTAAGTAGGCAGTTGTGAATTTCCCCGATCTAAAAGCAGGATCGTCCATCATTTTGATATGGAAAGGGATGGTAGTCTTAACTCCTTCGATTACAAATTCCTGTAAGGCTCGTTTCATTCTGTCTAATGCCTCATCTCTTGTAGGAGCACTCGCAATTACTTTAGCGATCATAGAGTCATAGTTAGGAGGAATTGTATATCCATTGTAACAGTGAGTATCCACACGCACACCGTAACCCCCTGGAATATGGAAATTTGTAATTTTTCCTGGAGAAGGTCTAAAGCCATTTTTGGCATCTTCTGCGTTGATACGACATTCTATGGCATGTTTCATAGGGAAATGTGATTTGGTAGCTACTGGTTCGCCAGCTGCAGCCATAATCTGTGCTTTAATAAGATCAACTCCTGTCACTTCTTCAGTAATTGGGTGTTCTACTTGAATTCTAGTGTTCATTTCCATAAAGAAAAAATCACCATGTTTGTCCACCAAGAATTCGATTGTACCTACTCCTTCATATTTAATGGCTTTAGCACCTTTGATTGCTGCTTCTCCCATTTTGTTTCTTAATCTTTCGGTAATGATAGGAGAGGGTGTTTCTTCAATCAATTTTTGATGTCTTCGTTGAATGGAGCAGTCACGCTCAGAAAGATGCACCACACGTCCTTTGGCGTCGCCTAGAAGTTGTATTTCTATATGTCTTGGCTCTTCAACAAATTTTTCAAGGTATAAACCATCGTTTCCAAATGCAGCAGCAGATTCAGTTTTTGCATCGTTCCAAGCTTTTGCAAATTCTGCATCACCTTTTACGATTCTCATTCCACGGCCACCACCACCGGCAGTTGCTTTTAGGATAACAGGATATTTTACTTTATTGGCAAGTTTAATTCCTTCTTCAATAGAACTTAAAAGACCTTCTGAACCTGGTATTGTAGGTACACCAGCTTTTTTCATTGCTGCTTTTGCAGAAGATTTATCTCCCATGGAGTTAATCATTTCTGGGCTTGCACCAATAAATTTAATGCCGTAATCTTTACATATTTTAGAGAAAGAAGCATTTTCTGAAAGGAAACCATACCCCGGATGAATAGCATCGGCGTTGGTGATTTCTGCTGCAGAAATAATATTTGGCATACTTAAGTAAGACTGACTGCTTGGAGGAGCTCCAATACAAACTGCTTCATCAGCAAATCTTACGTGAAGACTTTCTTTGTCTGCCGAAGAATAAACGGCAACTGTTTTTATTCCTAACTCTTTACAGGCACGTATCACACGTAATGCTATTTCGCCCCTATTTGCTATAAGTATTTTTTTAAACACAATCTTTGAAATTAATAAGTTATGAATTGAATTAAGGGTTATGAATTGAATTCATAACCCTTAATTCAAAATTTAGTATTTATTTCTGCTCAATAATAAAGAGAGGCTGATCAAACTCTACTGGCGTAGCGTTTTCTACTAGTATCTTTACTATTTTACCTTCAAACTCTGATTCTATTTCATTAAATAGTTTCATCGCTTCAATAATGCACAAAGGTTTTCCAGGAGTGATTTCATCTCCTATATTTACGAAAGAAGGTGTTTCAGGAGTAGAAGAGCGGTAGAATGTACCGATCATTGGAGATTTAATTGTGAGTAGTTTGCTGTTTATTACTTCAGCAGGTTTTTCAGTAGCATTTGTATTTGTAGTAGTTCCCTGCTGGGCAGTAGGGAGAACATTAGATTGCATGACTTGAGGAAGTGCTGCTTGCAAATAGGTAGGTGCATCAGCATTTCTTTTTACATTGATTTTAAATTGCTCGGTTTCAATATTTACTTCTGCTAAGCCAGAACTTGCAATGAAGTCAAGTAGTTCCTGAATTTCTTTCGGTTTCATCATTTCTATATCACTAGTTTAAATACTTACCCACTTATTCCTTTTAGGGTTATTAGCGGGGCTAAATTACAAATAAATTGAAATTATCTAATCAAAAGTTGATTATTTAGGATCATATGCCCACTTTAAATAGACAGATCCCCATGTAAAACCACCTCCAAAGGCAGCCATAATTATATTATCACCTTTTTTAAAGCTTTTTTCATAATCCCAAAGAAGTAGAGGAATTGTACCATTAGTGGTATTTCCATAACGTGAAATGTTCATTAATACTTTATCTTCAGCAATCTTCATTCTTTCAGAAGTAGCTTCAATGATTCTTTTATTAGCTTGATGTGGAACTAACCAATTGATATCATTAGCTGTTAAATTATTACGTTCTAGAATTTCTACTGCTACTTGTGACATGTTGGATACAGCATGTTTAAATACAACTGCACCTTCCTGATACGCATAATGTTCGTTATTATTCACCGTCTCAATCGTAGCAGGTCTTCTGCTACCACCAGCTTTTTGACCTAGATAAGAGGCTCCAGAGCCATCTGTGCGTAAGATACTATCTATTATTCCAACACCACTATCGTCAGGTTCAAGTAGAACTGCAGCAGCTCCATCTCCAAAAATGATACAGGTAGTGCGGTCTTTATAATTTACAATAGAAGACATTTTATCTCCTCCTACTACAATTACTTTTTTATATTTTCCAGTTTCTATGAATTGACTTCCTGTAACCAACCCAAAAAGAAAGCCTGAGCAGGCAGCATTTAAATCGTAACTAAAAGCATTTTTAAGTCCACACATTTCACATACTAAGTTTCCTGTAGCAGGAAATACGAAGTCAGGTGTAGTAGTGCAGGATACTACCATGTCAATATCAAGTGGATTTGTATTTGTTTTGGCGAGCAATTCTTTGATGGCGATTTCCATCATGTGAGAAGTGCCTTTATTTTCGCCTTTTAAAATGTGTCTTTCCTTTATCCCGGTTCTGGTTGTGATCCATTCGTCGGAGGTTTCCACTAGTACTTCGAGTTCTTTGTTAGTTAAAATATAATCTGGTACGTGACCACCTATACCTGTAATTGCAGCTCTGATTTTACTCATTTAATTTTACTCTAAATTATAGTTTCGAAATCAGATAAGATCAACGATCTTTTTTTAATTAGTCACTAATTAAATCCGAATTCGGATGCCAAATTACAAACAAATCCAAAAAATAAAATTTGTGTGAACAAAATTTTAATAGATTTATCTATTCAGCTTATTAATCAATTACTTGTAAGCATTTTTGATTTTCTGTGTAATATCAGATTCTACTAATTGCCTAGCTTGACCAAGCATATTATGAATTGCTCTCGCAGAAGATATTCCATGTCCTATCATTACATTTCCATTTACACCTAGAATAGGGCTTCCTCCAACAGCTTCGTAATTAAACATATCGAAAAAATCATTTTCAACATTTTGAGATTTAGTAAGTCCGTAGAATTGTTCTCCCATTTTAAGGATCACATTACCCGTAAAGCCGTCGGTTACTATAACATCTGCCTTGTTGTTAAAAGCATCAGAGCCTTCAATGTTTCCAATGAAGTTGATATTTTTGTTTAACTTCAACATTTGATGTGCTGGAACTGTTAAAAGCGTACCTTTAGTATCTTCTTCGCCCAAGTTCATTAGCGCTACTTTGGGGTTTTCTACTCCAAGTATATGTTGAGAATATAAAGAACCAAGTGTTGCAAATTGGGAAAGCACATCTGGTTTGCAGTCGGCATTGGCACCAACATCTACAAGGATACCGAATTTACCCGATTCTTTCGGAATAAATCCAGCAATGCAAGGTCTTATAACTCCTTCAATAGCTTTTATACTAAATAAAGAACCTACAAGCATAGCACCTGTATTTCCTGCACTAC
>JANOTP010000181.1:0-49424 GCA_031416415.1 Cytophagales bacterium
TAATCTAAGCTTTATAATTACCTTTAGGAATTAGGTTGATTAGGATAAGTAAACTTAGCTGATTTTAAAAGTTCACCAATTGAAGTTTTCAATTGATGAACTTTTTTACATAAAAAAATATTTTTGTATTTCCTCTATCTCTCTTATGTCCCTCTTACTGTTTCCTGTTCTTCAGTCTTAATTGTTCATTGTTTTCCAAATAAGATCTTTCAACTCCATAAGTCCTTGTCCTGTATGAGAAGAAATGAAAACGGCAGGTATATCTTTAGGTAGTTTCTTTTTTATCTCTTTTGTAAGTTCTTCGTCAAGATGGTCAGACTTAGATACGGCCAATAATCTTTTCTTATCAAGTAATTCAGGATTGTATTTTTTTAATTCTTTAACCAGAATGTTATATTCTTTCTTAATATCTAGATTATCTGCAGCCACAACAAATAACAGAATGGAATTTCGTTCGATATGACGCAAGAAACGTAAACCAAGTCCTTTTCCCTCTGCCGCACCTTCGATAATTCCTGGTATATCAGCCATTACAAATGATTTGTAATTTCTATAGGAAACCACTCCAAGGTTTGGAACCAAGGTTGTAAAAGGGTAATCTGCAATTTCTGGTTTAGCAGCAGAGACTTTTGAAAGAAGGGTAGATTTTCCAGCATTTGGAAATCCAACCAATCCAACATCAGCCAATATCTTAAGTTCTAGAATTACCCACTGTTCTATAGCAGGTTCTCCCGGTTGAGCATATTCAGGGGCTTGATTTACAGAGTTTTTGAAGTGATCGTTACCTAATCCACCACGTCCACCTTTTACAAGTATCAGTTCTTGACCGTCTTCGGTAATTTCCTTCATCATTTCACCCGTTTCTGCATCACGAGCTATGGTACCAATGGGTACTTCTAAGATCATGTCCTCTCCATTACTGCCATGCATTCGGTTATCTCCACCTTTTTCACCATGGGTAGCGTTGATGTGTTTTTTATACTTTAAATGGAGTAAAGTCCAAAGTTGTGTGTTACCTCGAAGTATAATATGTCCTCCACGTCCTCCGTCACCACCATCGGGACCGCCATTAGGCATTCCTTTTGCACGGAAAAAATGGTGTGAACCTGCTCCTCCCGCACCCGAGCGGCAACAGATTTTAACATAATCGATAAAGTTGGATGATGCCAATTTTTTTACTAGTTTTGTATGAATTAAAGGGTAAATATAACCTTTAATTACTAAAAAGAATTTTAATTTTTATAGACAAGCTTAGCGTAAGTCTAACAAGTGATTTTTTAATTGAACTAAATAAGTTTATAAAACCTCTAACCTATTAATTTTTATGTATTCTATTTTTTTAAATAGCCTTTTTTTAGTGCTAACGATTAATTGTTTATCAGCACAAAATTATAATCCAAGTGGAGCCAGAGCTGCTGGAATGGGAAATGCAGTAGTCACTGTTTCAGATGAATGGTCTTGTTTTCAGAATATAGCGGGCCTTGCTAATCAAAAAAAAATTACTTCTGGTTTATGGTATAAAACTGATTATGCACTCCGTGCTTGTCGAGAAAGTTCCGCCCATCTTGTAGGCCCTTTATTAAAAGGGGGATTGGGTATTTCTGTTTACAGATATGGGAATGAAGTATATTCTGTAAATCGGATCTCTTTAGGTTATGCTCATAAAATTAGTTTTGTAAGTCTGGGTATAAAGCTAAACTATGTGCAAGTAGCTATGCAGGATTTAGGTGTGGGGAAAACCATAACAATTGATTTTGGAGGCATTGCCGAGCTTATTCCTTCCAAATTATTTTTTGGTGCAACCCTAAATAATCTGAATCAAGCGATCATTAAGAAAGAATTATTACCTGTTACAATGAAGGTTGGAATTTCGTATCGACCAACTAAAAATGTGATGCTTAACACAGAAGTTGAGAAAGATCTTATATATAAACCCACTATAAAGGTAGGATTGGAGTATGTGATACTGAAAAAAATCAGTCTAAGAACAGGTATTAATACACATCCCTTTGTTAATTTTTTCGGTGTAGGTTTTCAGACTTCTATTTTTCAATTGGATTATGCTTTATCAAAACATGTTCAATTAGGTTATTCTCATTGTTTAAGTCTTTTGGTATTTTTTAATAAAATAAAATGAAAAATTGTTTATTGTTTTTTTTGTTTCTGATCATTAGCTTTCCTTCCTTTTCTCAAGTTGAATTTCCAAAAGAAATTGATCCTGATAAGCTCATTCAAGATTTGCTCAACGACCAAAATCTATCTGATAATTATGAAGAGGTATACGATATTTTATATCAGTATTATCTTACTCCGCTTGATTTAAATAAAGCAGATAGGAATGACTTAGAAGGATTGTATATTCTGAGTCTTATAGAGATTAATATGTTTCTCAATTATCGTAGTAAATATGGGGCATTATTGTCTGTATACGAATTACAGGCAATACCCGATTGGGAAATAACTACTATTCGTAAATTACTTCCTTTTATTGAAGTTGTTGAACATTTTGATAAAAGAAAATTTATTAAACGAGTACTACATAATCCTAATCATTTTATTTTATTTCGAACCGATAAAATACTTCAAAAACGTAAAGGCTATCGTTCTGACGAAGATGAAAAAAATACCTATAACGGATCTCCTTATAAATATTTAATTCGCTATAAAAACAGTATAGGAAAAGATTTTAGTGTAGGTGTTACATTGGAAAAAGATGCTGGGGAATCAATACTTTGGAGCCCTTCTTCGCAAAAATATTTAATGGATTACATCTCCTGTCACGCTTTTATATTTAATAAAGGAAAATGGAAAGCAATAGGACTAGGGGATTATAAAGTTCAATTTGGACAAGGATTGGTTTTTGGTGGAGGATTTAATATGGGTAAAGGAGCTGAAACGATTCTTACTGTAAAAAAAAACAGTAAAGGTATTCAACCTTATAGTTCTGTAATGGAGTCGAATTTTTTCAGAGGTATAAGTTTTACTTATTTACTAACTAAAAATATTGAATTAACAGGTCTTTATTCTTCTAATAATAGAGATGCAAGTTTAACGTATGATTTTTTAGAACAACAAAATATAGTAAGTTCATTTAATAACAATGGAATGCACCGTACAAATGATGAACTGAAAAACAAACAAACTACCCACGAACAAGCGGGAGGTGGGAATGTTTCTTTCTGCTCATCAAATAAAAAAATAAGGACAGGCTTATCGTATGTATATACTCAATTTAGTAATTCTGTTTCTGAAACAGATAGAATTTATAACCAATATAATTTCCAAGGAAAAGATAATTCTGTAGTTGGAGCAGATTATAGTATTGTTTATGAAAATTTGAATTTTTTTGGAGAAGCTGCAGTATCTAAAAATGGTGCAAAAGCTTTGGTGATAGGAGGAATCAGTTCATTGTCTTCTAAAATTGATTTTGCTTATCTCTATCGAAATTATGACAAAAATTTTCATTCTTTATATGGCAATGCTTTTTCGGAAAGTACGATAAATAGCAATGAAAAAGGCAGCTATTGGGGTTTGCGAATAAAGCCCTATTCTAAATGGACGATCAGTGCATATTATGATCATTTTGTATTCCCATGGTTAAACTATGGCAAAGACAGTCCTTCTAATGGCTTTGGTTATCTAGGACGATTGCAGTATGCTCCTTCAAAAAAAATTCTGTTATATTTTCAACTTCGATATGAAGAAGCTGGCAAAAATCAATCGGATAATATAACACCTATTGATTTTGTGGTGCCTTCGAAAAAATATAATTACATGTTACATCTTGATTATAAGCTAGGCATACTTTCCTTGCGCAGTAGAGTTCAATGGAGTAGTTACCGTCAGAGCAACGCACTTACAAAAGGTTTTACTATTGTACAAGACCTTTTACTGAATTTTAGAAAAATAAAAATAAGTAGTCGTTATGCTATTTTTGATACGCAAGATTACGATAATAGACAGTATGTATATGAAAAAGATGTGCTTTATGCCGTTTCTTTTCCTGCATATAATGGCAGAGGAATTAGAACATATTTAATTGCTCAGTTTAAACTATTTCGTCGTGTTGATCTGTGGTTACGCTATTCTCTTACTCGTTATGCTAATCAGGATGTTATTAGTAGTGGATTAGAGGAGATTAAAGGAAATAAAATAAGCGAGTTGAAAATTCAGGTACGTTATAGTTTCTGAATTAAATGAAAATTTTGTATTTTCGTTTAGTTGTGAAATAGCTAATTTAAAAGATGACAAATTTTTATGTTTTGCTGGGTATATCTGAAAATTCTTCCGAAGAAGATATTCGTAAAGCATATCGAAAATTGGCGAAACTATATCATCCAGATGTTAATAATTCTCCTGATGCACAAGCTAAATTTATTCTAGTAAATAAGGCTTATGAAATTTTAATTGATCAAAAAAAACGTTTACGTTATGATCAGCAAACGTATGTTCGATCTGATCCTTATTATGCCTATAACCGTTGGTTGCAGGAGCAGCAGATGCGTCAAGAAGCCGAAATAAGAAGTAAGCATGAAGAGTTTGCAAAACGAAAAGAATCAATAAAGAAATCAAAACTGTATTATCCCTATATGATCATTCTTTATTTCTGTACAATTACAGTAATTAGCATATCGTTGTTAATATTAATCGGTTGTGCTTTTACAATTGTAAACTATCATATATTAATGTTTTTTTTTATGATGCCTTTTATTTGTCTCGCAACTTGGTTACTTAAGCTTACTCTTGATGAGTATAAGAAGTATAAGGCATTTTTTATATAGAAAGGAATAAAGTTATTCGCTAGGACATTTATATCTTTTTTTATCTATAAATACTATATTTATTAGTTTAATACTAAATTAATTAGTATTTTTGTTTATGGCAATAGAAAACACAGATTTCCAAAAGGGTAGAGGTGCACAAAAAAATGCTGACAATCCTTATTTAAAAAATAGTTATGTGACGGATCATATTGAAGGCATTGACGAAGCCTTTGTTGATAGTCCAGTAAAAACAGAATTTTTTGCAGAGAATGCAAAGAAAATTATTAATAAAGTAAATAGTCCTGATCTTGGAATGGGATTTTCGATGAATCCATATCAAGGTTGTGAGCATGGTTGTATTTATTGTTATGCTCGTAATACCCATCAATACTATGGCTATAGCGCAGGAGTAGATTTTGAAAGTAAAATTATAGTTAAAAAAAATGCTGCTCAACTTTTAGCAAAAGCATTTGACAATCCTAATTGGAAACCTTATCCTATAATGTTTTCAGGCAATACAGATTGTTATCAACCAGCAGAGCGAAAATATAAATTGACAAGACAAATGCTAGAAGTTTGTCTCCAGTATAAGCATCCTGTTAGTATGATTACGAAGAATAGTCTTATACTTCGAGACCTTGATATTTTGAGAGAAATGGCTTCATTAAATCTATTACATGTAAGTATATCGATGAATTCGATGCGAGAAGAAATACGCTTGAAATTAGAGCCAAGAACGGCTTCCATGCCACAAAGATTAAAAACTATTGAAGCGCTCTCTACTAATTCTATTCCAGTAAACGTAATGGTAGCTCCCATTATTCCGGGGCTTACAGATCATGAAATTCCCGAGGTGATTAAAGCTGTTGCAGATTGCGGTGCCTCGTCTGCTCATTACACTATTGTTCGCTTGAATGGTTCTATCGGTGAAATTTTTACAGATTGGGTTCATAAAGCTTTCCCCGATAGGGCTGAAAAAATTTTGCATCAGATAGCAGATTGTCATGGGGGACAACTTAACGATAGTCGCTATGGTACTCGTATGCGAGGCGAAGGGAAAACAGCTGAAGCCATCGCAAATTTATTTAGAATCTCGAAAAATAAATACATGGTAGGGCGTGAATGGCCGAAACTTGACGTATCAATTTTTAAAAGACCTGGCAATGGACAAATGAGTATATTCTAGATAGTTGATTGGAATTTAAGTTCTATTTATTCGTAACATATCCTGTCTCATTATAAAGTTTTAAATCGTGTAATCTATGTAATTCATCGGGGCTAGAACATTCTACTGCTATATCTAATTTTATTTCTCTATCAATTAGATAATCAACAAATTGAATCCCTGCTATTTTTAACTTAAGAATACTATCAAAATCAGAGGAAACAAAATTGATATATTGACCAATTCTTAATTCTCCTTCCACAATATTTCCATTTAAAATAAAATAATTGATGTCGTCAATACTTTTAGTAGTGCAACAAACGAATTTAGCGATTATCTTTTTTTTCATAGTTGTAAAGTTTTTTAATAGATCACTGTTATTGATCCTAGATACGAAGTACTAGTAGACTGGTTTTTATGAAGTTGAGCTTATAAATAAGTAAAAATACCATGTATAATGATCACTACTAAAAAAAGCTTTTAAGTAGTGATTGATGTTATTCATAACAAGTAATTATAGTAACAGCTTATTTCAGAAGTAATTGTTTGCTTTTTTTCGGATTTAAAATGACTATTTAAAACTATGTTTCTTGTAAGTAAAATGAATGCTCGTACTAATTGATTGTTTAGAAAAAAAATAGGTATTTAATTATTATTCTGTTCTTTTAATCTTGAATGTACTCATCCTATGGCCTCGCTGAATCTTTTACACGTTAGTGTTTCTATGAATTCGATGCGGGAGGAAGTGCGTTTGAAATTGGAGCCACGCACTACTTCGATGTTTCAACGGTTGAAAACTATAGAAGAACTTTCTAAAAATGGTATTCCGGTGAATGTTATGGTAGCGCCCATAAAACCTGGCCTTACCGATCATGAAATACCTGAAGTAATCAAGGCCGTAACAGAACGCGGAGCATTGTCTGCTCATTACACGATCGTTCGGCTGAATGGATCAATAGGGGAGATATTTACCGATTGGGTTCATAAAGCCTTTCCCGAAAGGGCAGAAAAAATCTTAAATCAGATAGCAGATTGTCATGGCGGACAACTAAACGACGGTCGTTATGGAACACGTATGCGAGGCGAAGGAAAAATAGCTGAAGCCATCGCAAATTTATTTAGAATCTCGAAAAATAAATACATGGTAGGGCGTGAATGGCCTCCACTAAATATAAATGCTTTTAAGAGACCAGGAAATGGACAGATGAGTTTGTTTTAAGCTTTTGGCTTGATTTTTTTCGTAACAATATACTTAATTGCTCTAGTACTGATAATTATGTTCAAAGTTTAAAGTAAAAATTTAAACTTTGAACATTTTCATGGTAGAGTTTATTGTTTAATTACTTTAAAACGTTTGATAGCACCTGATACATTCAGCGAAATAGTGTAAAACCCGGCGGGCAGTTCTTTTCCCATTTCTATGGTTTCATTTAACGGAATCTCTTTCGATTCGAAAGCTTTTCCATTTATATCGTAAATAGCAATCAATGCTTTGGCTTCTATATTGTTGCTGTTCGCCTGAATAGATAAGGTTTCTGTAAATGGATTATTTGCTATTTGCAGACCAAAATAATTTTCGTCACTTGAAACAGATACAATACTGCTATAATCTACCGTTCCATCCAAATCGTATTGCGCGATGCGATAATAAAGAGTTTGATTGATATCATTCAGATCAAAAGTCTCATAATTATGAATACCTATTCCATTATTTTTTTCTTTATTTTTTTGTACTTCTCTGAAATTAACTCCATCCAAAGAACGCTCTACCGAAAAATAATTATGATTGACCTCACTGGCCGTTGACCAGTATAAAATCACTCCTTGTTGAGTACGTGTTGCTGTAAAGTCAATGAAATCAACTGGCATGGAGCATGGATTCGTAGGAGCTGGAGGAGTGCCCCAGCTGGAGATTGTATATTGATAAATACAATCCAATAATGAGTAACATGCAGGAGTAGTACCTGTACAAAGATTATCTTGAAGTATATGCCAGATCATTAATCCTGCGTTTCCATTTGCTTTTGCGTAGTCAATTTTGCTTCTCATATTTGGGCAACCACTTCCACCATTGTTCCAATAGGTTTGGTTGTAATAAGTATTGTTATTTCCACCACTGTTGAAGGCCGTACCGCCGCTAGTAGGATTGTTGTAAAAACCAACTCCAATATTAATTTTAGAAGCTGGTATAGTGTAAGCATTTCTCCAATCTGTATAAGCTTTTACCATTAGATCGTAATGTTGGTGACTTGTAGTATTGCCACAAGGTGCTGCTGTGCCGGTATTGCCATCATAAGTCATTAAATTAAAGTAATCAACAAGGTTTATCGTAGCCTGATTCATTTGGTCAGTATTGGCAGGATTCCAACATAATTTCGCTGCGGGCAAAGGTACATCGGTATAATTGCCTCCTACAGCCATACTAATTTCATATTGTTTGCAGTTGACATTTTCGAGAGAATCAAGTTTAGTACGCATTTTCTGTATGATCGCCTGATGCGCATTTCTTTCAGCTAAAGTATTAGGGAATTCCCAGTCAAGATCCCATCCATCCATTCCATGTGTGTTAATGAAAACAACTAATTGATTGCAGAACTTGTTAAGTTTTGATGGAGTAGACCCAATATCTAAAAAACGTGCATTTAAATTCCAATCACTTCCAGGAGCTCCTCCGGTAACAAGTATAAATTTAGGTCTCCCAGCTCCTAATGTATTAATATGATTTTTAACAAGCGTAAATGTCGACATTGTAAACCATGACCATGAATCATTTATCCATAAATTACCGTTACTTGTCGGTGAAAAGGAAGATGTTTCATCAGGGTTTATGGTAAAGTAAAATAGGTGTGTAAGCTTGGTATATTGAACCTGATTATAAGCGGTCGCCGCATTTGCTGCATAGTTAGGATAATACCCGATTATCCTTTGCGCTTGTATGAAATTAGATAGAAATAATAGTACTAGGAATAGATTTAACTTCTTTTTCATATATAGAATCTTTAAACAACTTCTCGAATTACCTATAATGAATATACTTATTGCAAGCGTTAAGGTTTAAGTTTTTCTTATAATTAGTCAATTTTTGATTGCAAATATCTATCTCAATAATTGTAAATTATCGCATTAAATTTTATTATTTATTTGATAGTAAACTTGTTATGCTTTGTATGTAAATGTTTATCCCCTTTTAATATCCAGCGACTTTTTGAACTACAGAGGCTGTAAAAAGCAAAAGGAGAATATTGCTTTCTCCTTTTGCTTTTATGATTTCCAGACTAACGGTCTACTCATCAATTTTCATCAATACCATCGCTGTACGATTTGTAAGATATACACTAAGGTAACGGAATTCATCTGTTTCATGAATCACAGAATTGTCTACTCTTCCAAATCCTCCAAATGCTTTATCGTCTGAGTTAAGTAGGATTTTGTATTTCCCTCGTTTTTGAACACGGAATTTATAACCAAATATTGAATTGCTCACACTAAAATTAAATGCAAATATTATGTTATTACGTTCAAAGATTACCACTTTGTTTGCATCATCCATGTTTAATTGTTGCGCTTGAAGTGAAGAGAATATTTTATATTCTTTCATCAGGTTAATCATGGCTCGATCAAAATTATTCATGTATTCATACTTGAGTTCTTTATTGTCTAGCAAAGACCATTGACGGCGAGCATATTTATGACTCCAATTATTTCCAATCCTAGGGAAATCTAACCATTCGGGATGACCAAATTCATTGCCCATAAAGTTGAGATAGGATTCACCTCCCAACGTAATAGTAAAGAATCGGATAAGTTTATGTAGAGCTATACCACGGTCGATTACAAAGTTGCTGTCATTTTTCAACATGTGAAAATACATCTCTTTGTCCATTAGCCAGAAGGCAAGTGTTTTGTCTCCTACTAATGCTTGATCGTGAGATTCAGCATAGGCAATAGTTTTTTCTAAATAACGACGATTGGTTAGTACGTTCCACATCTCGTGAATTTCCCAATCTTCGTCCGATTTTTCTTTGAGGAGTTTTATCCAATAATCGGGTATTCCCATTCCTAAACGGTAGTCAAATCCTACACCGCCGTCTTGAATTGTTCTCGTAAGACCTGGCATACCGCTTACATCTTCAGCGATAGAAAGCGCTCCTGGTTTTATGAGTTGAGTTAGATGATTGGCTAATTGAAGATAAACTAAGGCATCCCAATCAACATCATTTTTGAAATATTTATCATAATGATCAAAAGTTGTAATTCCTCTATGGTAATAAAGCATTGACGTTACACCATCAAAACGGAATCCATCAAAATGAAATTCTTCTAACCAGTATTTTACATTTGAAAGAAGGAAACGTTTTACTTCCCATTTGCCGTAATCAAATAATTTTGAATCCCAAGCTTCATGATTGCCGCGAGTACCTTCATGGAAATATTGAAATTCTGAACCGTCAAAATAATTTAAGCCTTCAGATATATTTTTTACAGCATGCGAATGCACAATATCCATAATTACAGCTAAGCCCATTCCATGAGCTTTGTCAATAAGGTATTTCAAATCTTCTGGTGTTCCAAAACGGGAGGAAGGAGCAAAGAAATTTGATACATGATATCCAAAAGAACCATAATAAGGATGTTCCATTATCGCCATCATTTGAAGTGCTGTATAACCAAGTGATTTTATCCTTGGCAATATATTATCAGCAAATTCACGATAACTACCAATCCCTTCTTTTTCCTGAGCTATACCTACGTGGCACTCATAGATAACAAGGTCTTTTAAGTTTTTAATGTCGTAATTATTTTCCCATTTGTATTCTTGTTCAGGAAACCAAAGTTGACCACTGAAATCATGTGATACAGGATCTTGAATAACACGATTTAAATAAGGTGGTATCCTGTCTACTGCACCATAATCGGATACAACATGAACTTTAATCAGACTTTTATGAGTAAATCTAGTTTTGTAAGCTTCAAAGGGTAAAAAAATCTCCCAATCACCATTACTTTTTTTAGACATTTTATCGGCCTCTTTATCCCATTGGTTGAAATCACCAACAAGGGAGAGCTGTGTTGCATTTGGTGCCCATTCTCTATACCACCATCCATTGGCATTCTGGTCGAAATGAATACCATAATATTTATAGGCAGATGCAAATTGAACTATACTATCACTATGTATCGTAATGATATTGAGGGCTTTATCAAAACGATTGATTCTTTCTGCAACATCCTGATAATAAGGCTCCAACCATGGATCATCCTCTATTAATGCAATTTTTCTGCTGTGCTCAGTCACTCTTTTTAATTGTTTAAATAGTAGAAAGGACGACAATTATTGTCATCCGAGATATTTCCCCTTCAATAATTGTATTAATATAGGTTTAAAAAATTAAAAGAAGAAATGTAGAAAGGGAAAAGTGCAATTTATTTTTTAAACAGCTACTTCTGCCTTTATATGTGGATGTGGATTATAATTTTCAAGTCTGAAATCTTCGAATTTAAAGTCAAAAATATTTTTCACCTCGGGGTTCACCCACATTGTAGGAAGTGGTCTAAGTTCTCTAGACAATTGTAAGTTAGCTTGCCCAATATGGTTGGAATATAAATGGGCATCTCCAAGGGTATGCACAAAATCACCTACTTGTAAATTACACACTTGTGCCACCATAAGGGTCAACAATGCATAGGAAGCAATATTAAAAGGGACACCAAGGAATACGTCTGCACTTCTTTGGTATAGTTGACAAGAAAGTTTTCCATCAGCTACATAAAATTGAAAAAAAGCATGACAGGGAGGGAGTTTCATGTTATTAATATCAGCTACGTTCCAAGCGCTTACAATAAGTCTCCGCGAATCGGGGTTATTTTTTATCTGATTAATTACTTGAGTTATTTGATCAATATGTTCACCGTTAGCAGTAGGCCAACTACGCCATTGATATCCATAAACAGGACCTAATTCTCCTTTTTCATCCGCCCAATCATCCCAAATTGAAACACCATTTTCTTTAAGGTAGTTAATATTAGTTTCTCCTTTAAGAAACCATAACAATTCATGAATGATGGACTTTAAATGAAGTTTTTTAGTCGTTATCACTGGAAATCCTTCAGCAAGATTATACCGCATTTGATAGCCAAATACACTTACCGTACCAGTACCCGTGCGGTCTTCCTTCTTATTTCCTGATTGTAGGATATGCTGCATCAAGTCGTGATATTGTTTCATTATGATATCGTTTTAGTAAATATTACTTTACTGGTTTATTTATTCTTATTACAAATTTAAACTAAAAAAGTCCCGTCTTAGACGGGACTTTTTATAAGTTTTCCACAAAAAAGAATTACTTTGGAAGTTCTTCTTTTTTATCTTCTTTCTTTTTGCCTTCGCAACATTTTTTGTCAGCTGCTTTATCTGTAGAACAACATTCTTTTTTACTTTTCTTTTTCTTTTTATCACCGTCTTTAGAAATTTCAGTATCGCAGTTGTTTACTGTTGAAAGTGAAGCTGCAAAAGAACCAAAAGATACAAGACCTGATAAGGCTAATACAAAAATTACTTTTTTCATAATTATAGTTAGAATTTTAAGTGTATTATTAATGACAATTGTAAAGTTAACGACCATTTGTAGTCTTTAGTTCACTAATTTATAAAAAAAAGGTGAATTTTCATCATTTCAAGGAGTTAAGTTGACTATCTAGAACTATTTGAAAACATAAAATCAACAAATAGATATATTAGACACTAAAAAACTTAATAAATTGCTTAGTAAAGGGTATTTTTGAAATTCAATGAATGAAATTCTCAAAAAATTAAAAAAATACGAGGTACAAATACGCAAAGCAATTAATACGCGTATGCAAGGAGATTTTCATTCTGTATTTAAAGGCTCAGGACTTGAATTTGCCGACGTTAGAGACTATCAATACGGTGACGATGTTAGAGCCATTGATTGGAACGTTAGTGCGAAAGGACATGGAACTTTTGTTAAAAATTTTCGCGAAGAAAAAGAGCAATCCGTTTTTTTTATTCTAGATGTGAGTGCGTCACAGGATATTGGAAAAGTAAATCAAAAAAAAGTTGATATCGGCAAAGAGATCTGCGGGGTACTAACTCTCTCTGCAGTGAAAGAGTCAGGACATGTAGGATTGATATGTTTTAGTGATCAAAAAGAATTGTATATAAAACCAGATAAAGGACCTAAACATGGTTATAATTTAATTCTCAAGATGTTTGATCTCGGACCTAAATCTTTGAAAACAGATCTTAACAAAGCGTTGAATTTTACTATGACGTTGCTCAAAAGGAAAAGTATTGTGATTCTTATTTCTGATTTTATTGATGAAGGATATGAACACAATTTGACAGCTCTTGCTAGAAAACACAATCTTGTAGTTATACATCTTTCAGATCTTAGAGAAATAAATTTTCCTGGACTAGGCATTATTCCGTTGTTTGATAAAGAAAGTAAAAAAACAATTTGGGTAAATTCTTCTTCTGGAAATTTTCGTCAAAAAATAAGTCAAGTATTTCGCGATAATCAGGATGCTTTAGAACAGCTCTGCAGAAAACATAGAGCCAATTATCTTTGGATTGATACAAAAGAAGATTACATACCAAAACTTATAAAACTTTTTAACGTGAGGAACAAAGGAAAAGGTGCTAAGTAGAGTATTAATATATTTATTGTTTTTAAGTAGTACTGTTTCTGTTTTTGCACAAAAACCTAAAGCGTATTTTCTGGTCGATTCCATTAAAATTGGACAACCGGTGAGCTATGCACTTAGTTTTAATCATGATAGAACTTCTGAACTTTTTTTTCCCGATTCTTCTTATCAATTCACGCCCTTTGAATTTATTAGCAAAAAATATTTCTCTACGTTAACCAAAGACAATACGAGTCTTGATAGCGTAGTATATACGTTACGTACATTTGAAGTAAAGCATACACTTGAGTTGTCATTACCAGTATTTATGATTGAACAAGGAGATACGGTAAGTGTGTTTTCTACTCCTGATAAAATTGTTATTAAACAATATCTTTCCGAAGCTCCAGATACTTTAAAATTTAAAACGGATACGAGTTATAAAACTGTTTTGAAAAAATATAATTATCCTTATTTTGCTACAGGTGCCATTTTCGTAGTGATTTTTTTAATTCTCTTTTATTTTATTTTCGGAAAAGCAGTGCTTAGAAATTATAGACTGTATATTATTCATACAAATCATGTTCAGTTTCTTCGCACATTTGACAAACTTCATAAAGAGATGGAATTTTCACCTAATTTATTAGCGATGGAGAAAATACTGGGCGAATGGAAAAATTATCTGACGAAATTAGAACAAAAGCCAATCAATACTTTTACAACCACAGAAATAATATCACTTTTTAATAAAGAAGAATTAAAGGATAATCTTCAAAAAGTAGACCGCTCTATATATAGTGGTAGCATTATTGGTGAGCCACATATAGCATTGTTAGTATTAAGGAAATTTTCTAACAAACGTTATAAAAAGCGTAGAAAGGAGTTGAAAAATGAAAGGTAAAATTTGGAATTGGATTTCATGGGAATGGTTTAGCCCAGAACTTCTTCGTAATTTTCATTGGGAAAATCAAGTCTTTCTTTTATTAGTACCTGCAGTACCTGTTTTATTTATACTTCGTTGGTTATTCTATTTTCCTATACGACAGAAATTTGACGTAGCATTACCTTCAAGTGAACTAAATCGATGGAGTTTTATTCAAATGCTTCGACTGATTCCTGTTTCTTTCCAAATTTTATTTATTGTTTTTGCTGTAGTAGCATTAGCAAGACCTCAAAGTATAAATGAAAGAATAGATCAATTTTCGGAAGGAATAAATATTTTGCTAGTAATGGATGTTTCGGAATCCATGCAGTTGGAAGATCTTCGTCCCAATCGGCTGGAAGCTTCTAGAGAAGTAGCACGCAAATTTGTGAAAGGACGAAATAACGATCGGGTGGGAGTAGTGGTTTTTGCAGGTGACGCGTATTCTCTTTCTCCACTCACTAATGATTATGATTTAATTAATAGTTACTTAACTGAAATTAAATTTAATATGATTGAAAATGCTGGTACCTCCATCGGTAATGCAATAGGAGTAGGTATAAACAGATTAAATGAATCAGAACAAGGTTCTAAAATAATGATACTTTTAAGCGATGGTGAAAACACCTCTGGCCTATTGGACCCCAATACAGCAGCTAAACTTGCTTATGCATACGATATCAAAATTTATACTATAGGGATAGGAAAAGAAGGAGAAGTTTCCTTTGGAAGAGATTCTTTGGGAAATATTCAAACTGTAAAATCTCATCTAGATGAATCCTTATTAAGAAAAATTGCTGAGCAAACAAAAGGGAGTTATTACAGGGCTATTAACAATAACACATTAAACGAAGTATTTCTTACAATCAATAAATTAGAAAAAGGAAAAATAAAAGAATCTCGTTATAAAGACACTCAAGATTACTATCCTATATATTTAAACTGGAGTATATTCTTTTTCTTATGTTGGATGTTGGTTAAAAATACTTTTTTAAATAATTTTCTTGAAGACTAGTTTAAGGTTGAAAGTTCAGAGTTTAACCTTAATTAGAGTATTAAACCCTAAACTTTAAACTTTTAACTCTAAACTCTAAACTTTCAAGCATTTTTTTATATTTTTGGATATGTTGGCAATAGATCTGGAAATTGAAAATAAGGAAATAATTAACCGTTACCGGAAATTATTGAAATTAGCAAAACCTGTTTTAAAGGATGGAGACGCTAAAATTATTAAAAAAGCCTTTTATACTTCTTTGCAAGCGCACAAAGATATGCGCCGTAAATCTGGAGAACCTTATATTTATCATCCACTTGCAGTAGCTCAAATTGCCGTAGAGGAAATTGGACTCGGCACCACTTCCATTGTTGCTGCATTGTTGCATGATGTAGTAGAAGATACCCATCTTGAACTAGAAGATATTCAGCGCGATTTTGGTCCTAAGGTGACTTCGATAATTGACGGTCTTACCAAAATATCAGGAGTGTTTGAACATGGTAGTTCACAACAAGCTGAAAATTTCCGTAAAATGGTATTGACCTTATCCGATGATGTAAGGGTTGTACTTATTAAGCTTGCAGATCGGCTACACAACATGCGCACGCTAGATAGCATGCCAAGAGAAAAACAATTAAAAATCGCTTCTGAAACTATCTATTTATATGCTCCACTTGCACATCGACTAGGTTTATATACTATTAAAAGCGAACTCGAAGACCTTTATTTAAAATACACAGATACTGAAAAATATTTTGAAATCGCTGGAAAGATTAAGCAAACTAAATCTGCCCGTGATAAATTTATTAAAGATTTTATTTCTCCTATAAAAGATAATCTTGAAAAAGCGGAATTAGAATTTGAAATCAAAGGTCGACCTAAATCTATTTTTTCTATCTGGAATAAAATGAAAGGTCATACTTCCTTTGAAGAAATCTATGATCTTTTTGCAATACGTGTTATTATAGATTCAAAGCCTGAAAATGAAAAGGCAGACTGTTGGAAAGTCTATTCAATTATTACAGACAATTACAAACCCAATCCAGATCGCCTTAGGGACTGGGTAAGTACGCCTAAGGCAAATGGATATGAATCGCTGCATACTACTGTTATGTCAAATACAGGACAATGGGTGGAAGTTCAGATTCGTGCAAAACGAATGGATGAAATTGCTGAAAAAGGATATGCGGCACATTGGAAATACAAGGAATCTGGTTCGTCCAATAAAGAAGCAGGCCTAGAAGCATGGCTTGGTAAAGTAAGAGAAATATTAGAACAAAACGATTCTTCCGCACTCGACTTTATGGTCGATTTTCGTCAGAATTTCTTTAACGAAGAAGTATATGTTTTTACTCCTAAAGGCGAGTTAAAAATTTTACCTCATGGATCTACAGCACTCGATTTCGCTTTTGAGATCCACTCTCATATAGGCTCTCATTGTCTTGGTGCAAAAGTAAATCAGAAACTTGTACCACTTAGTTATATTGTAAAAAATGGAGACCAGATAGAGATTCTTACTTCTAATAAACAAAAACCTAGTGAAGACTGGTTGAAGTTTGTCGTAACATCCAAAGCTAGAGCCAAAATAAAAGATAGTCTTAAAGAAGAAAAAAAGAAAATTGCCGAAGACGGAAAAGAAATCATTCAACGAAAGTTAGATCATCTCAAGTTGGAATTGAATACCGAAACTGTTCAACAACTGATGACATTTTTTAACGCTAAATCATCTACCGATCTTTATTATAATGTAGCGAAAGGATTAATTGAGCAGTCTGATATCAAAAGATTTAAAGAATCGCTTGAGTTAAGGAAAAATGAAAAGAAGGAACCTGAAGTTAAAGTTGTTGTTACACCACCTATAAAAACTGGTCAGAACATAGGCAAAGATACATTGCTAATAGGCGATGATTTGGCAAAAATTGATTACAGCTTTGCAAAATGTTGTAATCCTATTCCTGGTGACGATGTATTTGGATTTGTTACCGTTTCTGAAGGTATAAAAATACACCGCACCAACTGTCCCAATGCAGTAGAACTCGTTTCTAATTTTGGCTACAGAGTAATTAAAGCAAAGTGGACCTCTCAAAAAGAATTAGCCTTTCTTACTTCTTTAAATATTATAGGAACTGATAGAGTAGGTATTATTAATGATGTAACACAAGTAATTTCAACAGAGTTAAGAGTAAATATCCGTTCTATAACGATTGACTCAAACGATGGTATGTTTGAAGGAAGCCTGATGCTATTTGTAAATGATACAAGACAATTAGATATACTCATTGCCAAACTTACCGCTATACCAGATATCGTAAGTGTGACTAGAGGAAGTATATAGTTAGTCTTGAGTCCTGAGCATATAGTAGTTAGAATTTTTTACTCATGACTAAGGACTAACAACTCACTACTAATCTAATGGAGTATTTTAAAAATTAATTCTTTCATTATTTGACCTTCTTCCATGGTAGCACTACCTATACCTTTGCTTCGTAAGTCTGCTTCATGAAGGTAATGTACTACATTGATTGCTTTTTGTACAGGAAAACTTCTTGCAGCAGCAGTATAATCTTTAGCAAAAAAAGGATTTACCCCTAGTGTTTTTGCAATGCCTCCATCAGATTTATCATCAGAACCGTGGACTAATAAAATTTTATTAAAGAAACCGAAAAGTGCTGCAATCGTTGGTATTATAGGATTGTTTTTAGTATTTGCTTCAAAATAATTTATAATTCTATTTGCTTTTACCACATCACGATTGGTGAGGGCTTTTTGTAATTCAAAAACATTATAATCTTTACTTATTCCAACGTATTTTTCAACCAGAGTTTCGTCTATTTCTTTTTTGTCTTTTATATTTATAAGTAATTTTTCGATTTCGTTTGCCAAACGACTAAGATCATTCCCAATGTTTTCGGCAAGTAGGAGAGAGGCTCTGGGATTTATTTTCGCTCCCTTTTCGGCTATAAATTTATTGATCCATTCGGGTAACTGGTTGTCATACATTTTTTTTGTATTCACCAGTACGCTGAATTTATCCATATTTTTCCCTAGACTTTTTCTTCCATCAAGTGTTTTATATTTGTGACAAAATACTAAAACAGTTGAAGGTAGAGGATTTTGTATATAAGCGTTGAGGAATTTTTCGCCAGCTTCTTTACCAAGGTCAGGTAGTTCTTGTGCTTCTTTCACAATAACCACCTGCCTTTCGGCCATCATTGGAAATTTCTTCGCATTCTGTAAAACAGTAGTTACGTTAGTTTCTTTACCATACAAAACGGTTTGGTTGAACGAACGTTCGTGTTGTTGAATGCAATGTTTTTCTATATAATCGGAAATTTGATCTATATAAAAAGGTTCATCGCCTTGTAAAAAATATACTGGAGCATATTTATTTGCTTTAAGATCTTTTAATACCGTATCGAATGTAGAGGCCATATAAAAGTAAATTAACAAAAAGCGTTTAAATTATCCCAATAACAGATTTCCACATAACCAGATGATAGATGTTAGATCTTAGATACCAGATAGTTATTATGATTTTTATCTAGCATCTGGCATCTAGCATATGGTATCGGGAGGACAAATTTGGATAAGGTCAAAAATATGATTTTCTTTGCATCCCATTCCAAAATAGAGAGGTGTCCGAGTGGTTGAAGGAGCACGCCTGGAAAGCGTGTGTGCGGGTGACTGTACCGAGGGTTCGAATCCCTTCCTCTCTACTGTCTGCGAGAGTCCAATAAAATCAATTGGACTCTCGCTTTTTTTTGTCCTAATACTCTCTGATACTAACTTGATTATCTCAAAAACTATGTTGACGTTTTCGGTTCGATAATGATCTAAATTTCGATCATAGAAAATACCATGCGGAAACAGCATTTTTTGCAATTTAGTACGCGTATAAAGATCTCCCTTCTCCCAAGCACGTGCCAGATTAATAGCCGTTTGTACGTTATGTTCAATCAATTCTTGTGGGTTCGATAATTTAAAATGGAATTTTTCAATTTCTTCCTGAATTGGTTTCATTTCGTCCTTGATTTTAAGAGAGAATTTTTCAAAAACTTCCATATTGATTTCTCCAAAAGCAAAACGTTCCTCTAGTTTTTCCAACTTAATCTGTAAATCAGAGAATGTTATGGCAAGCGATTTCTTATCGTCTGATTTGGATTCTACCAAGGAGTGGTAAAGATTCAACAATTGATCCATCACAACATCTTTATATTCTTCTCTTAATTCATAGTCTCTCATCAAGTCGTGGAATTTGTCGTGTAGTTCACTGGAACGTCGATTGCAACCACATCCTTTTCTATTGCATTTATAATAATATTGTTGGTTTTTAGCTGCAAGATAACCTGTCATTGGACTCTCACATCTAGCGCATCTCATATAGCGTTTAAGAGGGATTTCATCATTTTGTTTTTTATGTTTGAAACCTGACCGATTTCTTTTTAAGAGTTCATTGGCTTCCAGAAAAATTAATTCAGAGACCATAGCGGGTTGTTTCCCTTTTACCAGTTGTCCGTCAAGCATTTTATGAGAAACATAACCACAATAAAATGGATTACGCAAAATCTTACTTATCTGTTTGTCGGTAATGGGATACCCAGATGAATTCATTTCTTGAGCAATTTCGACATGAGACAAGCCCGATTCTACTTTTAATTTAAAAACCTTTCTAATAGCATAAGCATCTTTACTGAAAACTATTTTCTGCTCTCTCTTAGTACTCTCAAGTGAATACATATAGCCTTCAGGAGCACAACCCATCCATTCTCCCTTGAGTAGTTTTTCTTTCATCCCCAATACACACCGTTCACGGCGTGTATTGTTTTCAAACTGAGCAAAAAGATAAATCATTCCCTGGTGAAGCTCTCCTGATGGGTTTTCTAAATTGATTGGTTCGGTAATGGAGACTACATTTATCCCCATTTCCTTTAACCCGTGTGAGAGATAAATGGCATTGGGTCCAGTACGACTGAAACGGTCGTATTTAAAAACTAGAATTGTAGAAATTTTATGTTTAGAGGTTTTGGCACAATTCATCATTTTGATAAATTCTTTTCGCTCATCTGAATCCGCACTCTCATAAGTACCTCCAAAATATTCTACTACATTAAAACCATGTTTGGCAACATATTCGTTGACATATTTTAACTGAGTATCCAGACTCATATTTTCTTCCTGTCGTTTACTAGATACCCTAGTGTAAACAATAGCATTTTTATTACTTCTTTTCTTCTGCAGGTTTTCTGCTCCTTTGGCAAAGTTGCCCAATAAATCTCCGTATTTTCCCATAGGTAATTTTAATTAGTTGCTTTTTTATTTATTGGTAGCTCATTTTGAGGTTGTATGTAGTTCATATAATTATCGTACATCATTCTAGCTAATATCCGAATGGTTATTACAGCCTCTTCTGCGTCTTTGTCGCTGAGTGCTTCAAGACCAGGATATTCTTTTATGTTTTCTAATGTAATTTCACGTCCTTTTGGAAAAATTCTTTTAGATAATTTCGTTTGAATTGGCATTTTGTGTGTAGGAAAGGATACTGAAATGCCAGTTTCAATATCGGGTTAAATCAGATTACATCTTATGGCAATGAGCCTATCCCTAAACTCTGATAATGCATAACTGTACTGGTTTCCTTACACTTCATTTTACGAGGTATCTGTTTTTGTTATCATAAGTTGACTAAGGGTTATTTATCGAACCTTGAATTTTGTTAGGTTAACTACGCTACAAAATTGGCAAACTGATTTCAGTAGTAATACACAAGATGTTCCTTTAGTGACTCATACACATACAAAGACCTACATAAAGCTACATAGGTTTATTTCGATGGATCATTTTTTTAATAGCGTTCTGTTTGAGTAGTTCTACATTAGTATAAAACCGAATGAGTTGGTCTACATAAGGTTTAGAAGAAATGGCTCGTTGTAGTTCCCAGTTTTTTATGAAAGTATCGAAGTCAATAGTTGCCAGATACATATCGTCGGTTAGCGTATCGACTTCAAGGGGGATTTTACATACTTCTATACCCTTGACAAGTATTCTACCATAAAATACTGCGGCGAATATTCTGTTTTTAGGATCATCTAATAGAATATCTGTTTCATAGGTTACTTCTACCATACTTAGTGCGTTTATAAGATTGCTTGAGTTATGGAATACAATTTACGCACCGCGAATGAAGCATACTGGCCTTGCGCAAGGTTTATGAAGTGATTGGATATAAATAAACTTGCGCAAGATTAGTAAGCTGAAATTGAAAAAAACTTACTGATTATAGATTAGAAAGTTTTTATCTACTAATGAATAATCAAAAGGCTAGTTTGAAAAGTAACCAAAAAATACTCAATCAAAATATTATGTAAATTATGTTGAATGTCGAGATAGATATTATGGAGAGGAAAGAAGTAATGTGACTTGACTTATTCACAAGCTTTCCATGAGTCATTGATGGAATACTCATCACCTCTTCCTAACTTATTGTAAAAGTTAATTACTATTTGGTCTCGCAAATCCAATTGTTCAAATGTTGACAATACGGGAGGGAATAAGTGTATATAATCAGCAACGAAAATGCCTAATAGTTTTAATGCTATTTGTAAGTTAAAATTTACTAACTCAGGAAAGTCTTCCGACCCCTTTTGGAACATATCCGCAAACTGAAAGACTGAAACATTTGAAGGGTGGGCATATAGACAGAAATAGGTGTAAATATTATCAAGTAATCCATTTTTGATACCCATCACTTTTGTTAGTTCCTGCCAATGAAGTTGAATATCCTTTTTATCATCAAACCGAATATGATAATCTTTATCCTTTATTTTCTTCTTGATTATTTTTTGGTTGTCTTCATCAAGGCTCTTGAACAAAGGAGTTGATTTAATATCTGAAACGATTTTATCCATTTCTTTTTGCTCATGTTCATGCTTCTCTTTGTTTTCAACTTTGGTAATGATACTTGCAAATCTTTGTCGATATTTAAGTCCCGAATGTACCCAAAGTAGATATAAAATTTTTCGCTCATCATTTGGTTGCGCATGTCTGTATATTAGATGAAACATCCCTACAGTTTCGTAAATATTACGAATAAGTGATGCGACAATAGTTGGGTCTATTATCTCATTCAATGTAGAACCATCTTTTGATGTATAAGAAATTCCTTGTATAACACCTTTTAAATGTAAGACCTTAGTCAGCATCATTTGAACTACTATCTTTGCATCAGCTTCAGGCTTTGTATATTCTGGCTGATAATGATGGGTTTGAATTACGTTGAATAAGAATTCGGAATATATGTCAAGTAGGTCAATACTATCAGCTATAGTATCACACATGAATAATCTTGCACATTCTTTTCTTAATTCTTCCTTGGTCATAATGAAATCAATTTATCTGTCATCGCCTTTAGAATTAGAAGAAATATAGTCTTCCACTTCACCATATTCAATAGGCTTTATTTCTTCCTCAGTATTAACAGTAATGATTGTCCCCTTTTTCTTAATTTTTGGTTCAACATTAATAATAAGTGTCCCGGTGTCTTGAAAGTCCTTTGAAAGTAATACCCAATTCAACTTTATTATGAATTTTTTGGTGCTACTTTTCGGTTTAATAAATACTTCATCGAAAATATAATTATCACCACTTACCAAAAAATCTCTATCATTGCGAGAACTTATTTGAAATGGATTTTTATTGATATAAACATCAGGAGGTTGAAAGTTTCTACTTATTATTTGCAACGTCCCTGTTCCATTGACTTTATTGTCAAATTCAATATCAGTATAATCTCCTTCTATATCTATTTTTATTTTCCAATTCTCAATAGGAAGCTCACCTGTATTTGCTACATTAAATATTAAAGGGATATAGCTTCGGTTATATTTTGCTTCGTTACGATTAGCAGAAATCATACCCATAATTGGTGCAAGCTTTTCAGCGAGATTAGCAATTGAAATAAGGCTTTCAATATTAGGTAATGGTAAGCTATAGAATGTTACTTCCTGAGAAAAAATGGGGCTAAGAATAATTTCATCTAAATCATTATCAAATGTAAATTTGATATTTTGATTTCGTTTAAAATTTTGACTTTTAACATACCAATCATGAACAGATTTATGTTCATCAATTTTCATTGAGATATAATCCCAAAATTTTATCTCAACGGGAAATTTATTTTGAGCGATTCTTTCTTCATTTATTATTCTTACAGACTTTTGTATTTCACCATCTTTCTCAGCAGAGGTTGCAATTATAAAACGTTTAAGAGCAGGTTCAAATCTCTCTGCTTTTGTTATTTCTTTTTCTATATCAGATAGAATAATATTATTATGCTTACCGTTTAGCTTTTCTTCTTTAAGATTTTTGCATTGAATTCCTACATAACCGTTCTCTGAATCTACTCTACAATAAATATCAACCCCGTCTTGTCCTTGGGAATTTGAAGAATTTAATTCTATTTCTTCAGGTTTATTCCAAATCGCACCCCATAGTTTTAAGCACAGTTCTTCAAAATTTTGCCAATGTTCAGGTCGTCTTAATTGTTCAGGTGCTTTCATTGTAAACTATAATGGAACGCTAAGTATAAATAATATAATTCTTACAACATCAGTAATGGCTAATTTATTACTATCTCTTTCTCACTGATGTCTGTAAAATTAGTTTTTATAAAATTCTTAATATTTATGTAAAATACTGTAAATTAGCAAGATTTGCAATTAACAGGATCAATCAATTCATAGACTATATCCTTCTTATTTAACAACCAGTTTTAAACAGCTAAGAATTGCCTACAAAAAAAAACTCCCTGCCATAAATGACAGAGAGTTACCAAAACAATTGTATCTCTTATAGAAAATGAATTGCCGACAAATATAAGTTATTATTTAGTAAGTCTATCCTTTCGTCTAGGATTTACAAGTAGCCCTCCAATGTTTTCGGATATTTTCTCAAGCGAACGACCAGCGACATAGCCTGTCACCCCCATTTCAATGAGCTGCCATATATGATCGTCTAATAGCAATACGGGTATTCCAAAGTAAGGAGAAAGAATGTAATTAGAAAACACGATCCACATACAAATGAGCATGAGCAGTGGTCGCCAGTTTCGTTGCAACCAGCTCTCAGCTTTGGCTTCGGTGAGGATTATACTTGATTGTTGTGTGAGCAAAGTAGATTCGTATTCTACGAATTTCTCTTGGATACTAATTAAGAGTTCTTTGTATTGAAGTTGCAGACCTAGCTTTTCTTCAGAGCGGTCAATTTTATCAATGACGTTTCCGATGGTGTCAATAGTTTTAGTGGCATCAAGGCCAAGAAATTTTGAGAGTAAGTTTCCCATAGTAGTAAATTTTTTATTGGTTTAAACTGTTTTCACGCTCAGGATTAAAGAAGTTGAGAGAACCTTTTATCCCGTAGCGGTTTTTATAAACTGAGATGGAATAGTTAGAGATTTCAGCTGCAATGTCTGCTTCGTGTTCCCAGTCCATACCGCCTCTAAAAGTACCTTCCTTGGTATGCTGTAAAATATAAATAAAGGATACCTGAGGATAGCGTTGTTTCATTTTTACAAAATCCTCTAAGGACAATTTCATGTGGTTGATGGAATCCAGAAACACGAATTTAAAATTTTCAATGTTCTGATCGGCTAGTGATGCTGTTAGGATTAAATTATCTGGTAAATTGGGTAGTTGAGAGAGTTTTGATTTCATGGTACTTGGGGTATACTCTTCGCTTGTTACATAAAGTACCGCTCCAAAATTAGTAGCAAAATAATGAGAGAGCTCTAGCAATAGTGAAGACTTTCCAGATCCAGGTCCTCCGTGTACCATGAGTTTAAATCCTTCTGCAGGTCTACCAAATAGCGTTTGCCATTTCCCTGAAAAAGGTAATTCATTTACCTGTTGCTGCATCATTTCGCATGCTGACATGGAAGAGGGTAATGCCCCTAACCCTTTTTGTTTTAGTCCCCTGTGGTGCGAACACGCTCCTGCATGCGCATTAGAATATTTTTTAGAGTTACATTGACGCGTTCCTTTAACCGAATGCGAAAAAATAGTCCCCATTTCTTTGGTAGAACACCCACAGATTTTTACAATACCGTCTAAACCCCTTAATTCCTGAGAAGAAAGTTTTATAGCCCCACCTTTTTGATAGGCTTTTTTTAGGGTTGAAAAAGTTTCCATTAGCTTTTTAACGTAAGGGTCCGTTTCGGGTAGTTTTGCTTTGTCTACATCGAGGGCAAACTTTTCAAGTTGTTTTTTTTCTACTTCTTTTCCTTGAAGGGCTACCAGACGTTTTAGAAACCCAATACTTTTGTATACTTTTTCACCGCCTGCAATTTTCACATAAGTAGATAGTTCGGGTTCCATGATCTGAAAGGGAATATTGAGGGTTGGCTTAAACTTGTTGTAGATGTCAATGAGTTGGTTTTGAATTTTCTCAATCAAAGCTCCATGTTTATGTTTTTTAGAAACTCTTTTTTCAAGTAATGCTTTTTGAATGGCTTTAATGAATGGCAGAATAGAGGCAACCGTTTTTGTTTTTCCATGCAGGGCAACATAACGTTGAATCAAACGCACGGCATCGTCTATTTTTTCTACCGATGTTGATTTTACTTCTACTACTTTTATAGGGTGATTTGTTTTTACCTTTTTTATAGCGAGTGGTTTTCCATTTTGATCCACAGGGACTCTTGGAAGCGTTGTTTTTTCAGAGGGTGCTTTTTTTTTAGAATCAACGAACTCTTTTAATTTTAAAAAGTACAAATCAAGGGTTCTTTTGATGGTTGGATCATCGTTGTAAAAGACGAAGTCAGTTCCTTTTTCAGTAGCTTCCATAAAAAAGGCGTGTCCTTTTTTTAAGACATCAGGAAGCGAAGCGATTAAAGCATAGTTGACTAGAGCGGTGTAATTTTGAGGGGTAAACATAGGTAATCGGAGTAGTTTTAAAATTCAAGTTCCAAGGCGAGTGCTTTGGCTTTAAGGGAAAGAAGTTTGAGTGTATGTTTTTTGCTATTGTCTTCTTTGTGGGGTTTATCCCAAAGTTTAAGTGTTGCCCATTCACGGAGTGCTGATTTAGCAGGTGCTTTATGCTCAATGAGGTTGTATTGAAAAATGGAGAGAAGTACACTGGTGTTGAATTTTTCCTGTAAGATGTTTAGTAGTTCAGAAAGAGTATGGACAGGAAATACTGCTATCATTTTTCCAGAGAGCGATTCAAATTTTCCTTTTACGGTGAGCGCTCTAATTTCTGGATTTTAATAATAGTCTCCGCCCCTGCTTTTAGAGGCATGGACAATCATCTTAAAGCCATCGGGCAATCGAAACAAGGCAATGTCCCCTGTTAAGTTTAGCTGTGATCCAATGCCCATAGAAGCAATGATGGAACTTGCACGTACTACTGGAACCGCTACATTTTCTGCTAGGTTTTCTTCAAAAGTTTCAGGAAGTAGTATGCCTTTTTTTACTTCTCCGGTAGCTGTGGTATAACTTACGAGTCTACCAGAGGTAAAATCTGCGTAGGCTTGAAGCAGATTTCCTGTTACCATAAAACGTTGCTCTCGAGTGCTACTTCTCTTTGCTACACTCTTTGTCCATGAGGCTTTCATTTCTTCAAAAGGTACTTGAACAACACCGCTACTTGCCTTTATAATTTCTTCGATTTGTTCTTTGTAACTTACAGGCAGGGTTAGGTATTTGAGTGCCCCTGCAATGGCAAGGGCTATCTTTACTTGTCCGGGTAGAAAATGGTTATCACTTCTGGAATGAACTAGTACCCCTAAACAAATGGCGGGTGTATAGGCAGTCTCCATAGTCTCTAGGGAGAGGTTATCTAAGGGGTAATGGAGTTGCTTTCCTACATAAAAAAAGTTAATGATTCTTTCCATCGCCTCTAATCGGTGCTGGTATCCTTTCTCAATAGCTGAAAGTCGTTGTTGTTTTGTTTCTGCTAGCTCCTTTCCTTTTTTAAGGAGTGCATCCAGATAGGCATTAGAGCCTTCTGTTTCTTTAAGGGCTAAGAGTTTTTTATCATTTTGCAGGGAAGAACGTTGCTCGTCGTAATAGTTGGATTCTCTTTCTTTATCCTGGCTCTTTCTATAGTCAATGAAGTTTGCTAAGTCAGCGCGTAATTTTTGTGTATACTCTTCAGGGGTTTTTCCATCGAGTCTTTCTTTTACTAGTTTTTCAAGTTCGTCTGCAGTATAAGGTTTTTTGAGCACGTTGACTTCAAGTTTTTCAAAGTAGGTGTCTTGTCCAAAACTACTTTGCCCGCCTTTGCCTGCTTTCACGATTCGGGAAGAAAGTTGTTTGGCTTGCAGATCCATTGTCTCTACTTCCAAATCATAGGTTCCTACTTGTTTGAGGTATTCGGTAAAGTCGTTGTAACGCTGGCTTATTTCTTGGTAAAACTTGTGTTGCATATCTACCGAGAGTACCGCTACTCTCCCTGATACGCGGTGTGCGGCATCTTCTATTTGGGTGTCTAATTCTTGCTTACCTTCTTTTATGATATTCAAAGGATCACCCAACAATAGATTCACTTCTCTGTTTTCAATAAGGTACTCTTTAACCACTTTATCTCCGTACTTATTTAAAAAATCAGGCACGTCAAGAATTTTAGCACTTTGTTTTTGATTAGAAGTGGTATTGGCATCGAGTGATTTTAATTTCTTTTGAAGCATCATCATCAAGCGTTTTTCGGCAGGAATGGCGGATACTACATAATCATAAATTGGCAAAAGTAGCTGACCTGTTCGGTTGATACGTCCTCTTTTCTGCACCTCGGTATTGATGTCAAGTTCGGCTTGTAGAATAATCATTACTCGTTGCTTGACTTGCTGTTTGGGAACTTTGGAAGTTACGATGGCATGAGCAGATGCACCTGTACTACCTGATTGGTTAATCATGAGTACATCAACCTCATTGTTGTTAAATAGTCTAAAGGCATCGTTGGTGTTTAGTTTGGTTCGGTTGCCAACGGTTCCTTTTCCAGTAGTAGTATCTATTTTAAGTTCAAATTTTCTTCCTGTAACTTCGGCTACAGTATAGCCTGCTTTTTCTATTAGGTCGATTACGATGTCAATAGGAGAAATGGTAATGCCTGAAGAAAAGTCTTTAAACAGAGAAAAGATGGAGAGGTATTCATCCATTCCTTGGACAGAAAGATCGGAAGGGTCAAATTTTTCAAACTCTTTTTTTCCATCTTCCCCTATCATGGTATAGCGCATTACTCCATTCAATCCTCTTTTGAGAACTTCAGAAAAATCAGCCCGTATGACATCGCCATGTGCAATGGGAAGCCCGTGTTCATTTTCTAGGGTTTCAATAAAACTTCCCATGGTGGAGGCAAAGGCAATAACAGGTTTTTTACCTTCTTTAAGACGAGCGATGGCTCGTTGAGCCACTGCTTTAGCTTTTATGGAGAAAAGCATCTGGTGTATTATTTGGAAGACTTTGGAAAAATAGGGCATACTGTCTACTCCCGCTGCCTGTGTTCCACCTCTCATGTATACTGTCTTTCCAACACTTGCAGCCTGCGTATCCATATCGTCAATCATTGGGGTGACAAAGCTTTTCTGAAAGCCAATGATACGACGAATGATTGTGGTAATGCCGTCAGCAATTTGTTTGTCGCGGTTTTCATCATCATCAAGACTGATGTAGTTTACTTCTATTCCTTCAAAAGAGCGTTCCCGTCGAAGCATCTGTCCTTCGGCTACGAGTTGTGAAGAAAGCACTTCTTGTAAGGCTACACCGCCCCTTGCTATGGCACTCACTAAACTGTCTTTAGACATATTGGCTTGAGAGATGGCAGTCTTTAAGGCATAGACAGGCATGTTGTCTGGGCGTTTGGCAAAGGTGGCAGAAAGGAATACTACTCCTGTTGCCTTTTGTACAACTTTTTGCATAAACTCCCCTGTGTTACTAGAACCAGAGGCGTTGTGACTTTCATCAAGAATGAGAATGTTATTTTCAGCGTGCTTTAGTAGATAAGCTGGTTTGCTTGTTCTTTTATCTGGGGAATTAAACTGAGAATAGGTAGAGAGGACAAAGTCGTAGTTGGAAGGAAGTACGCCACTGTTTATAAGGTCATCGAGTTCTTTAGCGGGTAATGCTTGGTGAAGTAGTTCTCCCTGCTCGCTTTTAATATCGGTTTTGGATTCACGGGAATTAAGAATAAAGGGAACAAGGTCTCCAGAGCCAATGGCGGTAAGGTCACGGTATAAGTCTGAAAACAGGTTAGGTTTTTCGGTAATAAATATAGGACGTAAGCCTCTATTAATAGCATAGGTAATGATGGCGGCTGCAATTCTACCTTTTCCTATTCCTGTCTGGTCTCCAATAATCATCCCTTGCCCTTTGGCTTCGATGTTGTAGATAGCCATTGCTACTGCATCGGTCTGTTCTGCTGAGAGGGCATGACACAGTGCTAATTTGGAGGCATATCCAAGACGATCTGCCACAAAAGCATCCATGTCTCCCCCAACAGCTTTTTTAATAGAGGCAAGAGATCCCTGGGTTTCAAAACTCATGGCATCAGGAACAATGGTGTTTAAAATAGTACAGGAAGAAGAGGCTGGCAAATAGGGTGATCCTAATTCATTGGGACTGTTTACGTTTAAAAGTTTAAGTTCTAAAGCCACTGCTTTGGCTTTTAGCGTTAGTACTTTTGTTTTTTTATCTACTGTTGTTTGAGTCTTTGAGGGTTGATTATCCATAGCACGTAGTACTCTTTGAAAGAGTTCTTCAAAACTTTTTACTTTTTTATCGGAATCGTTTTTTAAGGGAGCATTTCCCGATGGATCGTTTTTTCTACCTGCTACTAATACTAGTCGAACATCAAAAGAAGTCCCTTGTTTAGAATAGAGTGCACCGTCAATATTGATGACATCGGTGATCTGGTAATGTTTGTAGAGGTAATTAAAAAGTAACAGGTTTTTGCCTGACTGTATTCGTCCTTTGCTGTCCCATTCTGTATGCCCACCGATTATAAAGGCTGCCTTGCCATTGTCTTTCATGGTATCAAGGGCATGCAAAGCCATGAGGTGATCGAGGTTTTTTACTAGAATATTCTGATAGGCTACAGCATTCTCTAAGCTTCCAAAGGGCGGATTGGTTAGGACGGCATCAAATTTATGGTGGAAGGCTGTAAAAGGTTTGGAAGCATCTTGTTGCAGTACTTCTTTGTAGGGTAGTGTTCTGAGGTTACTGGCTCTTAGGGGATCGAGTTCGTTGACAATAAAATGTTCACAGTTTCCACCAATAGTTAGTAATCCATTTCCCGCAGAGGGTTCAAAGTATTCTCCGCTAGTTTGAATGCCGCAAAAAAAACCAGCTAAAAAGGTGATGGGTAGTGGAGTGCTGTATTGCCCAAGTAAGATACTCTCAGAGCTACGAAAAGACATATTGGCTTGTCTTTGGTAGAGGTCGAGTAGTGCGGTGAATCTTTTTTCGCCTGTTGTATCGGAGTTTTCGCGAGCAATAGAGCGGGCTACCATTGCTAGGGCAAGTTCTGAGTATTCTTTGACTTGGGTTTTATCGGTGATGCCAAAGGAGCTTGCTTTATTTTCTTGTTTAGTTCTGGAAATTTCTTTTCCCAAACTAAGCTCTGTAACTAGAAAGTCGATGAATTCTTTTTTAGCATTTTGTATGTAGCGATTGTACCCATTTAAACCATTTAAGACTCTTTTTTCAGCAAAGGAATAATAGCTGGTATCGGTGATAATTAAATGATCCAGTAAATTAATATTCATTAAGGTACAGGCTTCGTCTAGTCGTTTGGTAAGTTTTAAATCATCTGGACTTGGAGAAGTATTTCCAGAGGGATGATTGTGGCATACCATAATGGCGGTAGAGGCACTTTTGAGGGCAGCAGCAAGAATCAATCTAAGGTCTGCTACGGTAGAAGTTATTCCACCACTTGAAAGATGGTAATAGCCTAAAACGTTTAACGAGGTAGATAAGAGCAAAACATAGAAACGTTCTTGCAATTGAATGCTCCCTTCAGGATAAAGACTTCTAAAAATATCGGCAGCAATTTCGGCAGAATTAACGGCGATCTCTTTTTGGTAGCGCTCTCTTTTATAACTTAAATTTATTTCAGGTACTTTAGGAAGTTGTGAATCAATTCCATAGAGAATTTTTTCTTGGGTAGGCGAGTAAACAGTGCCAAGAGTAGTGGAGAGCAGTGTATATATTTTTTTGGATTTAGTTCTAATCCCATTTAAAGCCCTTGACACGGTGTTTTTTAGTTTGATGGTAGGAGTACTGAATCTTTTGGCAATAGCTTTTACAACTGGTACGCTGACAGCATTGCCCAGTAATTGGTAGCGCTGGGTATCGGAAATTTCTTTAACCACTCCTTTGTAGTTGCCAAAGGCGGTCCATCCATCAGGGAATCCCTGCAGGCGTTCACATTCGATGGGTGTGAGTCTACGGATACCCTTGCAATCGTATATTTTACAGCTATCACTTCCTGAGGCTGTCAGTGTGGGGGATGAAAATTCTCTGTGATAAATACGATCGTTTTGAGAGCGGTTTCCTTTGCCCGAGGAATCAAACTGATCGTATTTTTTGCCTGCTATTTTAGTGTTTTTACTACATTCCTTCTTTTTCCTTTTTCCCGAGACAACAACATAAGGACTCCAATGGGAGCCGCTTCCTACCCTTGTGTCTAGGGTTGGAGCAATTTGGGTTTGTGCTTTTTTTTCATGGCTCTTTTGATTCCTGAAATCGCTTTGGGTGAAAGGAAATAGTGTTGGGCTACCGTACTCTGCAAGACATCCGACAAAGTAAATCCGCTCACGATTTTGGGGTAGAAACCAGGAAGTATTAAGCAGTTGCCATTGGCAGTCATAACGCCCAAGGTTGGCAATTTCTTGAAGTACTGTTTGAAAGTCTTTCCCTTCTTGGGAACTGAGGAGCCCTTTAACGTTTTCAAAGATAAAGACACGGGGTTTAAGCTCCCTGATGAGGCGGAGAGCTTCAAAAAACAATCCGCTGCGTTTGCCAGAGAGTCCTTTTTGTTTGCCTGCACTGCTAAGGTCTTGGCAGGGAAAGCCGAAGGTAATGAGGTCTGGGGCTTGGATTTTTTTGGCTTCAAGGTTTTGGATTGGACCCGCATAAATGGCATCTGGAAAATTGTAGGTATAGTTAGCGATGGCGTGTGGATTAATTTCAGAGAAATAATGTTTATCAAAGACGAATCCCGCCTTCTTAAACCCTAGTGCAAAACCACCTGTTCCTGAAAATAAATCGAGTAGTACCATTACAAAAAAGAGTAGTGAGAATTAATAAAAACAAAAAATCACGCTCCGACTTCTAAAAAATAAACGTAACGTTTGAAGTGGAGCGTGATCATTGGCAATGAATTAACTGTATTGAATAAATTGTCTTTTCCAAGTTTTGTCAAAAAGGGGTCTTGAGCGATCAGGTAAAGACAGCCCTCCAGGGAAAAAACACAAGCCGTTTTTAGAAGAAGACAGGAGCTTGCAATTGAAATAGCAGTACGCTTTAAAATCGGAGGGCTGCAACCTAACAAGGGAAGCCAGGGGGCTTCGCTGAACAACTTTTTGTTGAAATTTTTCAAAAAAGATTACCTCTTTTTGATTTACCTGAGATCGAAGTGAATCCGAGGTTTTTTTATGTAGTTCTGTTTTTGGGACTTTTTCAGGTGTATGATTTGTGGATTTTAGGATGATAAACAAGAGTAGTGATACAAAAAGAAAAGGAATGAAATTTTTCATAAAGAAATTTTAGTTAAAGTGTGAAAAATAAGTAGTGGTAATAAGAAAAGGTTGATTGAGAGCACTGTTAATTTAAGAACTGTGTGATCTCTCCGCTAGATTGTGCCAACGTAAAACGGGTAGTTCCTTTGAATTCTTTGAACACTACGATGGCAATGGGTTTTGAGCACCTACTATTTTTTCGTTGAGGAGTTGGTAGGTCTTTAATATAACGTACTTCGCTAGCAATGTTTTGAATGTATTTATGGAAATATTCTTTGTCGGCTCTTACAGGCAGCAGTCCAATTACTGTTGCCCCTTTGCGGCTTTCATAGATGGCTTTAGCGAGCCATTGCCCGATGGGTTCATCTGGTGGGGGAATAAAGAGGATCGCTTTTTTTCTGCTGTGGTCAAACCAGTTTAGTTTTAGTGCTGTTGGGTTAGAGGTGTGAGGAGATTTTTCTGCGCCACTGGCTACCACATCGAAGTTAAATTCGTTAAGTAGTTGTACACAGAGTTCTGGCGAAATTCCTGAGAGCGCATGTAAAGCAGGTAATGATTTTTGTTTAAGCATAAAGTATATAAGGGTTAGTGGTTAGGTATAAGTGAATTGAAATTTTTTCAAAATCTTTCAAAATCTTTTTTGCAAAAAAAAGTTCTTATTAAAATCTTTTTAATCCTACAAAAATCCTAGTTCAGACGAGTTTTATGATAGGCGACCATGAGCAACAGTAGTAGGTTTTCTTGGTAAGAGAGCCAAGGGTAGTGGAGTTGTTTTGTTGCGTGAAGTAATTTTTCCCATGCTTTGCGCGGGTAGATTCCAAAGATGGTAACATAGTTACCTGTATTGAGTTCTTTTTCCATGCACTGCAATTCATTTTGTGCAATGAGGTAAGCGCTTTTAGGGGCTCCGAGTTTCATTTCCAGTAAATGCCAGATTTCAGAGGTGAGCACAGCATCAAAAAATTCTTCGTTGGTAAGACTATCAAAAGCAATGAAGTTTACGCTTTGACATTCTTTGTGGTAGCGATCCAGCCAGTCTTGTTTTGAATGCAGAGATTTATAGAGTTTTACGGCTTGCTCTACCATTACTACATGAGTAATGTCTAATTCTAAGGCGTAACGACGGGCAATTGGGTAGAGAGGATTTTCTGTTTTAGTATCCATTGTGACTATTTTTTTTATGTTATAAAATCAAGGTATGGATTTAAACGGATTGCCTGTATTCAACGTTTTGTATGGGCTGTAGGAGTTTGTAGGATCGTGTAAGGAGTAGAAAATAGTGGTATACTTCTGCAAAAATGAGGTGATTGTTTTTTTGTTAAGAGGGAAAAATTTCAAGAGTAGGTTCAAGAATTATCCCTACACTTGAGAGTAAATTTACGATTGGAAAACTTCCGCTTTCTAAGGCGGTAACGTAATTGGTCAAGAGTTTAAATTCATAGCTTGGATGGTTGTTGATGATCCAAGGGCTAGTAGCTGTTACAAATTTGCAATCGGAAATAATTAATTTTTTATTTGTTCCTAATGCTCCGTAGCCAACCCCTACTTCAAGGGCATGATTGGCCGATAAAAATTTACACCGCTCTAGGATTACTCTACTTAGGTTTGGATCTCCGTAATACTCTCCAATATCAAGAATGGTTAGTTTTCCATTGCTATTGGTAGTAATTGCCTGAAAAAAACAATCGACCGCATTAAAACTAAAATCAGCTCTACCAAGTGTTCTACCATGCACAAAGGTATATCCTTTTATAAAACAGTTTTTCATAAGGATGGAACAGTCTCCTGCTCCACCACCAGAGCCAGTATTTATTTGAGAATCGTTTTGATATATTCTGCAATTGTAAAAATCTATACTTCTGCTATCGGCTCCTGTTGAACCTAACTTTGCTACTGCTTGTTCGGGAGCCGTCAGTGTGAGGTTATGGAATTGAATTTCGGTAGGCCCAGTGTAAGGAGTAACAACACCTCCCCATCCGTTACGTGTAGTTTTAAGAATGGATGAACTGCCAATGCCAATTACTTTCACACCTGTCGCTGGTGTTGGAAAAGTAAAGAACGGGCTGTAAGAACCCCCGTAGGTTAAGGTAGCGTTGATAAGTAAGAAGGTAGTATTGTTTTTAGGGACAAGCCCTGGGAAGTTGGTAATGGAATAGGTCCCTGGCATCACTACCATTACATCTTGTGCTTGCATGGCTAAAATGGCAACGTTGATGTTTTTAAAAGGACGAAGCACGCTTTCTCTTTGTCCGCTTTGCATGGGTGGGGTGGCCGATGCATCGTTTCCGTATACTGCATCTACTACTATAATTCGTGAAAATTTGCCAAGCGATTGCACCATGTTGAAAATGGAGCTAGCAGATCGTCCTTTGTAAGTATCGGTTGCCCAAAGCGTGCTGAAGGGTTGATTGAGAATAAAATCTCCTCCACCATTAGGCTGGTAGTGTTTGAGTTTGTTGAGTTGCATATACTATCCGAAATATTGTATTTGCACGCTATGTCCGTAGAAGGCTTCAATGCCAATGATACGGAAGCGTTGCATATTTTCTTTTCCTTTTACCTCATACACCCCTAGCTCGCCCATAGGTATTCCACTAGTAGCAGTGGGTAAACTTCCGTCTTCCCAAAACCGAAGTACTTTGGATTTGTCGGGTATGGTTGGGGAGGCTTCCACAACGAGCAGCGCATATTGAGCCCCGATAGGAATGGTAAGCTGACTTGCATAATACCAGTATACTTGGAGGGTTTCTACACCGATACATTCACCCTGAAAAAATAAGGCATGCAGCCAATCGGTAAAGGTATCGTTCAAAAAGAGTTTAGGGATTTTCATTGATGATCCTAGAGGCTTAAAAATTTAGGTGTTCTTTTAGAGAATACTTTTTTGAAATACCCTTTGCGGTAAGCATAATAGGAAAGTGCTGCGATTCCAAGGGCTCCACACCCCGCGAGCAAATAATTATTGCTACGGGGTGAAGTCCGAAAAAACAAAGTGTCCTATTCGGTTGAGCCATCCTTTGTAGAATATTTTCTGTGTTGGGTTTCGCGCCACGATACGGTCGTAAAAGGTTTTTCGGGCAGTTTTAATTTTGTCGAAAAGTTCTTGTTGATTAGCGTTGTTGATGACAGTGATGGTGGCACTTCCAAATTTTCCATCGGCGGTAATGCCTAGTAGTTTCTGGACAAGAGAAGCTGCCGTGCCCCTACCTGAATTATAGCCCCAGTCTACGATAATAGAAGCGATGGATTGGTTCTTGATTTGGTCGGCTTGAAAATAATCCCAGAATTGTTTTTTAGCAATCTTACGAGCATCGTCTTTAGTGAGTAATTTAATATCGTTTTCGTCAATTTTATGATCGCCATTTTTATCATAGCCGTATTGTTTCCAAGTAGCCAGAATTACACCGTATTTGGTTGGGCCACCGGAGTCTTCTTTGTAATTGCCGTAACCGCCTTCTAGTAAAAGAAGCAAGTCCGCAAAAGGGTCAAAATTTGCCATGTTGTGAGAGAGAAAAAATTAATAAGTGATAGAAAAAAGTTTAGTAGAAAAAAGTCGCTGTTAGTTAACGTACTTCACATGATGTGAGGCTACTGCGGCAGCACTTCCGTCAATGGCTTGAAACCATGTGAATCCGTGGGTAGTGTATTTTAGGATTCCCAAAATAGTATTCTTTTTTACTTTTACTATTTTGCCATTACTAGCTCTTACATTAGTATCTCTGAGGGTTAGGAGACGAAGAGGTTTTATAACTCCAGAGAGACTCCATTGACCGCTTTTTTCTTTGAGTCCTATTCTGATAAATTCTTTTTTGAGTTGCGCTTTTACAGCATCATTTTCTTTGAAAGCAAAATCAAGTAAGTGCGTTACTAGAGTATGGGAGCGAAAATAATCAGAAGAGTCCCGAAAGGTTTTAAAAATAGTACTTACGCTTTGGTAATCGGCAGTGTCTTTAAGTTGAGAAAGAGCATTCAGGGTAGAGGAAATTATACCTGCGTTAGCACTTGTCCAAAGTAGTGTGGCAATTTTTTTAGGGTCAAAGACAACTGTTGCTTCGCTGTCTACGATTTTGTTAAAGGTCTCTAAGTTTACACTTGCAGGATAGCCGTTGGAAAGTAATATGTTCCGAGTGAGTGGGCCAAATTTACCGTCTGGCACTAGTCCAACGTTGTGTTTTAAATTGAGTTTTTGTTGTAATTGCAGCACTCGTGGACCTGAACTGCCAGTATTAGTGGCTATTGTAAAGAGTAAAGGAAAGGCATCATCGGTCCAGGTACGTTTAAGGAGTTTGCTTTTGGAGGAAGGTTTTGAACTAGGATTCGATTGTTTGATTACGATAGGAATTAGTTGTTGTTTCCTTTTCCAGTAGCGATAGCCAAGGAAACCTATCACTCCAATTCCCAGTACTCCAAGACCAAAAAACAGGTAGGGAGGTTTGGAGCTGTTTTTTTTAGTTGCTGAAAATGCTTTATGTTTCATTTTGTTTTTTGTCCTAAAACCGTTGGGAGAATTATTTTTTAGAAGAATTTAAGGAAATGCTATTGGGGGCATCGCGTTTACTCTTTAGGATGTCTTCAATTTTACGGACCTCTTTGAGTGCCATTTCATCGTCGAGGTCATGTTCAAATACATTTCCGGTAAGTTTACTGTAGGCTTTTTTCATCGCAATAAACCCAGCATAAGAAGGCATTTCTTCAAAGGTCTTAAAAACTTCATCGTTGTTAGTGCCTGGCCAGCCATCGTTGTCAAAAGCTTTCTTGAGGTGCATGGCATAGTTTTCTGGATTTCCAACAGAGAGGCTTTTTTCTTCTGCCTTGCCTTGCTGATTGTTTTTATACCATCGGTAACTAAAATAGCCTGCCGTTCCAATTCCAAGTACTCCTAGACTCCAGCCGATTACTTTCCATTTGGCATCAGAGTTTCCATTGACTAGCATTACTTGTCCTCTAGGATCTATAGTGCCAAGCCCACGCTTTTGTTTTCGCCGTTTACGTTTTTGCAAACCTGTCTTTTTAGTTTTGGAAGTCATGGTCAAGAGCCAAAGTGGTAGAGAATTTTAAAAAGGAATTTTCCTGTATGGTGTAGTAGTACCTGTAGACGAAAATGGATTGGGTAGTTTTTTTTTCGCTTAAAGTCCCAAAGCTTTTTTGGCAAAGGCAGTTTTGATGGGATCATTTTTTACAACCTCAGCTAATTTTTTGAGTTCATTTACTTTTAAGCGTTGCATAAGTACGGTAGCGGCTTTGAGTTTTTCGATAGCTTCCATCTGAGTGGGTGCTTCAATAGTAATGTCGAAAGAAAATTTTACCATAATAGTCAAGAGTTAAGAATGTAGAATTAAAAAAGTGAATAGGAATTAAAAAACTATATAGCCCTTATTCTAGGCTAGCATTTCATGTACTATGCTAATTTTTGTTTTATCGTTTAGCAATGCATCTAGTATTTCAAGCACCTTATCGTATTCTTGCTCGGAGAATACTTGCCTTAGTTGATTGAGGAGTTGGCGTGTTTCTTTGTCTTGTTCCCCAACACTTGAAGTAGAATTTTTAGGTGTAAAAATGATTTCAGTCTCTTGGCTTGTTGGGTTATCCTCTCTTTCGCTAGCTTCTTGATCGAGCAGACCTGCTAGGGATTCACCACCAGGAATAAATTTTGCAATGGTCTTTGGATTACGTCGTACAACAGCCTCGATGATTCCTGCACCCAGCTCACCGACGAGTCCTTTAAGAGGAGATTGCCGTGCAATAAGCTCTTCTTTCTCACGCTCCATGCGCTCTAGTTCTTTTTCAAGCTGGTCAATCTCTTTCTCCTGATCTTGAACTTCCTCTTTGAGGTTTTTGTTTTCGCAGCGCAGTTGATCGAATTCCCATCCTCGTTTTTCTTTGTCGATTCCGTCTTGGATGCGCTTTTCAACTTCCAGACCAGAGAGACCACGCTGCTCATCTTCACCAAAAAACAACATATACTTATCGTTGTTGTTGCTGTTACCGGTGTAGAGAATAAATTCTACGGATTTAGTTTTTGGTTTGATAAATTTATCAAACACATGAAACATTGAAAGGTCATCGGTACGGCGTACAGCTTTGAAATTGTCTACAATGATTTCAAATTGTATAGGCTGTTCTTTTTCATGGTATACACTTAGGTATTCATAAATGCGCTCAACTTCCTCAGGGGTATATTTTTCTTTTCCTAATAAGGCCATGGTTGTATATTTTAAAAAAATTAATTAACGATAATGACTTGAACGAACTTAACCCGTTTGTCATCGCTAGTTGGATTGGAGAGAATGATTTCTCCTTTGTGTTGGTGTTCGTTGTCACAGAACACTAGTCCTGTGCTGTCATAGATACCGTAATCGCTTTCAATAACAATTCCCCTAGGATCACCTACAATAAAATAAAGTTCGTTAAAGGCTTCGATGCGCACAGAGCTTGTAGAGCGGATAAAAAAATCTTTGTACTGAATATGGTAGTTTGTATACCCAAGTTGTTTTATGCGTCTGGGAATATGTTGGAGAATAAATTCTTCGGTCATGATAATATAGAATCAGCGTACATTAATTATCCTCTTGGGAGGTTTCAAAATCCAACAGGCATTTATCGTTGTAGTCACATTCTGCAGCTTTTTGACCACGTTCTTTTATTTCTTGAATTTCCTTTTCAGTTATTATTTCTTCTACCAGTTCACATTCTAAATAAATACGAATGGTAAAAGGGGTAGAAAAATTTTCTCCATTGAACCAGCAGTGGAGCATGGCGGTATCCGACTCAATATTGACCCAGTGGGTTTTAGGTTGCTGCCCATTTACCCAAGCTTTGTCTGCATCAAAGGATAAAGGCTCGATTGCATTTAGGCTTTCATAAGTAGGAACAATCCCATCAGGGCGCACATCAACAGATAGAAATACATCTTGCTTGCCGTTGTTTTGAAAAAAGAGTTTTCCAAGTCGAGTCATTATGCGTTTGTAGTAACGGTGATGGTGCGAATTTTTTTAACCCCATCGGGCAATCGAATATCGAATTTCAGACAACCTACTGCAGCATTAATTTCTAGGGTGTGAATTACGGTGCGCTGCTTTTTTCTGGTGTAGTTCATAGGATTACTTCAACTCGATTTTAAGGTATAGGGTAACCTTATAGGGTACAAAGGCGGCATTGGTGTTAGGGGTGTCACGGTAGAGAATTTTTACCTCACCGTTTCCTGGGAATACACCTTCAGCGAAGTCGGTGAATTTTTTTTCAACAAGCCCACGCATGAGCATTTTACTCTCGTGTGCTTCTTCATACAATTCTTCGCCGTTGATTTCTATTTTTTGAGTACCCCGATAAAAAAGCAGTTGAGGGTAATCGGCACTAATAGCAAGTGCCAGTACTTTGACAACATTTTTATCTAGTGAGAATTGTTTGGTTACAACCTCCCCAGAAGAGCTGACAATAAAAGAGAAAGGTTTTTCTTTAACAACCATAGTAGAGCAGAATTTATAAAAGGTATTAGCGTTTGGTAGTAGTGTAGAGCGTAGAGGATTATTTAAGGATTGACAGCAGCAGTGCTGTCAATCCTTTCCTGATAGGTATCCTATTTAAGACTATGGAATGGTAGCAGTTCCTTCTAAGCCAATGTAGAGTACTGAGTTGGCATTGATACCAGAGATAGAACCTAGTTCTACCTCGAACTCGATATCCACGTCGTCGTGAATTAGTCTTGGGTTGTTGAGTTTGTAATACCCTTTTGGCCTAAGATGATAATCATCGGTGCAGAAATTACGGTTGGAGGTATCGCTGACAAGTTGCTTCTTATTGGCTTTGAGTTTAAACTCACCATTGGCAAGGGCTCCAACAGAGCTCAATGTGCCAAAGGTAGCCTGTTTAATGTCGTCTGTGGAAAGTGATGCCGCTACACCTTGCAGAAGATAAATTCCTGAAACTAGCATTGCCATGTTTTTAGGAAGTTTTGCATTGCTCACGTTACGAATGCCTACTTCTTTCACATCTTGACTTTCAAAAAGTTTGATGGTCTTTGCTCCCTGAATGGGTTTGATGGAATAGATCAAGTGATCGGCTAGGCGTAATTTTCCAGAGGCTAATTGCTCTTTGATGTGTTTAGGAAGCTCTCCGAAAAATTTTTCCATTTCAGCTCTTGAGCCTACCGATGGAATGTGTCTTTTTTTGAGTTTGTTCATCACTTTAAAACGAGTCAGTGCATCCAGGCTTCCTAGATAGCCCATAAGATCGGGTGACATATCGTCCCCGTCCAGACCAAGCAGTTCCCCTGCGTTGGAATACTCGGATTTCATTAATTGTCCAATGGAATCGTCCATACTAAATTTGTTGTTTGTGATTAACCTTTTTTTTTAAAAGTCTAATCGGGTGAAAAAAATAAAAATAAAACAGGTACTAAGAAATTAGTGGAGAATATAAAAAGGAGTAGTGAAGTGTAGAAGTTGAAGCAGGAAATTAGTGTATCTATTTCTTTAACGTCTATGAAATCTTATCTACTTTCATTTTATCTAATCCCTTTAAATCTTACTAAGATCCTAGTCAATATTCACGGTTACTCGGCATATCGTCTCCAAACAAACCGTTCATGTTGTCGATTTGCTGTTCTAAACGGTCGAGCTCCGCTAAGTTGGGTTGTTTGAAGGTCTCTGGGTAAATATTACCTATGCCATTGGCTCCGTTTTCGGGGGTAGCTTTTTTAGGAAGTTGAAACTTGTCTTTAAAAGAACTAAAGAAAGTCCCTATTCTGTGTTGTGCGCCAGCCTTGAAGTTTTTAAAACTAAGTCCGTTGATCTCATCTTCGGGCAATCCGTTCATATTTTGTGCAAGCGCTGATGCAGGGGTTGTCAAGACCATTCCCAGGCCTAGAGAGCTGAGGTAAATATTTTTCTTTACTGCTCCTGTAATACCAATTGCAGCCCCAGAGCCAACACTGAATACATTGTTTCCGATTACATGGGTAAGAACGACCCCAGCGGCAAAGGAACCCGCTACCGCCAGAAGTTCTTTATGGGTCATGTGAGCAGCAGCTTTGGAGGCGGGAATAGAAAGTGCTCCAAAGCCAAAGCTCTTTTTTTGTTTGGTGAAGGGTCTTTTTTTCTTGCGTTTTTTAGCAGCCATAAGGGGTATGAATTAAAATTAAAAATGAATTGATGTGTGAATGCTTGTTGCCATTCTCTTAGCGAAGTTTCACGGAAAGGATTTTTTTGTGTGTTACTCTTTTTCTTTTTGATGGGACCTTGCTTTTGCCTTTGCTTTTCCCTTTTCGATTTTTCTTTCTTTTGCTAGAGAGCCCCGAGAGACCAGTAGCTGCTTTTTTTAATGTAGCGAGCTTGTAGAGTCCAAAACCTAGTGCTCCCGCAACAAGTGCTGTAACGACTGGATTTTTTTTCGCAAAGTCTACCGCTTTACCAAAACCTTCTGGTTCTTTGGATGCCTCCTTTTGAGTTTTTGTGTCAAGCTCTTGGGGAGGAGCTACTATTTTAGCTTTGCGATTGATTGCCGCAGAAAGAGAGGTATCTTCTTGCTGACTCTCATCGGCTTGATCTTGCTGTGCAGGCATATCATACTTTATACTACCATTTGTGATTGGCATGTTGTGGCCAGTATAAGAGTTTTGTAGCTTTTGAGGAAGGGCAGTGTTTACGCTGGTCTTTAAGGAGCTGAAGATAGTGTTGGTTATTGATTCTTGTGCAACATCGCTAGCTTCTGGTTCACTGTCAAATTCCTTACCTTGGGATCCAGCATTTTTGGGAAACATTCCTTTGACTTTAGAGAGTGCTGCAGCTATTGGAGTCAGTACACCTGTTGCTGCTGCAAGACCTGCGGCAAGGGTTACTGCACCTAGATCACCAAGTCCGTAGACTTCTTCCAAGCCTTCTATACCTTGGGCATCAAGAATCATATTCTCATCGTCTTCAAGGTCACCAAATAATTCCTCCCCACCTTCTAGTCCATTCATCGGTACTGCTTTGTCTTTGTTGCCATGACCCTTGAGAATTGCTTTTCGGAAATTCTCTTTTTTACCACCCGCTTTTTCGTAGATTTTTTCTACTTTTTCCTTTATTTTTTTTAGGTGGGAAAATTTTTCTGCATGAAGTCCTTTTTGTTTTGCCTGTGCATCGCTAAAGTACCCGTAACGAATTTTGGAGGCAATCTTTAAGAAATTTACTTTCATGGCTAGCAGCACACTGTTACGAAGGGCAACGGTAGCCGGGTTAAGGAATCTATTGAAAACACGAAATCCTTTTTTGAAAAATTGTTTTCGTTTTACTTTACGCTCGGCTTTGGTCTTTTTAGGTCCTCTGCCTAGATCCTCGGTTTGAAGCCATTGGCCAAGTTCACCAAGCTCGTCAATGTCGTTGGTATTAGCAAGGTCCTGAGCATCTACACTCTGAGGTATTCTGTATTGCTTTTCGGAATCTAATCCGTTCAAATAATCTAATCGCATAGGATAGTCTTTAAATTCTAAATAAGGTTCTTCGCTGTTGAAGCGGTCTTTCACGCAGTCCAGTACCCAGTAGTCGTCTCTGTTGTCCATTGCATACCCAGCGTTCTGGTCTTTGGGTACTACAAGATAGATGTGCTGCCAATAGGGAGTTTCAGGAGCTATTTTTGGATACTTGGTTATTCGTAAATGAAATTTTATTCCTGCATTAAACAAACAACTTCCAAGAAACACACTGTAACAATCACAGTCAATGCCTCCTTTGTGGCGATCTGCCCATGCTCTGGCAGGTCTTCGTACCTGCTCCACGCCATCTTCATCACGTTTGTAAGGGATGTGGTGGTAAGCAAAGTGCCAGGCTTTGGAGCAGAATTTTTTTAGCTCTTTTTCCCAAAGTAGTTCCTCCACAAGTTTTCTTGTATCGGAAAGCGTCTTGGGAATTAATCCTTGAATAAAGGTTACGGTATCTGATACATCGGCACTTGCTTTGATGGTTTCATCTTTGTAGAGCGGTTTAGGAAAAAGGTAGTCGTATGCTGTACCCGCAAGTATAAGTCGGGAGCTGGTAGATTCCATAAAAAGAAAAGTAAGAAGCAAGCATTAGCCTGTAGAGAGTGTTGTGTGAAAGAAAACGTTTAGTGGTGCAAGTCTCGTTGTTGTCTTTTTTTAGTCGAAAAAGACAAATAGGGAAACAAGGAAAAATAGTGCTTGTTATTTTTTTAATTTTTTACTTTCATTAGGTGGTGTGCTATTTTTTTTATGAATCCGATGGCTGATATAATCGGAGAGTAATTTAAATCCAAGCCAGATACATCCCCCAACGAATGCTTTCAAACTATAATCTACAAGACCGCTGATGTCGGAGAGTGCAAGTGAATTGATAAGTGCCCCCAATATAAAAATAGTACTGTTAGGGCTGTAGGGAGCGTTTGCATTCATGTATTTTTTTTCAGAGAGGGTCAGCTAAAAAGCGTTGAGTAAATGAATATAGGTACTTAAACGCACAACAAAGGGGGCAAGTTATTGCCCCCCTGTAAAAAGTGTTTCAATTAAGTATACTAGTGAAAAAGTTGGTATACTTTAGTACAATAAAGATTAAAAAATTTATTTTTTTAGTGGTTCTTTAAGTTCGTATCCTGGAGGAGGTCCTATACGAGCCACAATAATTTTAATTTGTGCTGGGGTATAATCCCATCCACGTTTTGGACCTAGTTCCTCTTGTAAGGGTGCTATCCAAGTCAAAAAGCTGCGGGAACTTTTGTCGTAGAGTCCAGCGAGTTCTTTAAGTGCGTATTTTTTATACTCAAAAATTTTCATTTCCGTTAGTGATTTTTAGTTCGTTAAAGTAATTTTCTCCCTAGGCACAAGCCAATTGTTTGTTTCTTGTTTTATCCATTGGAACAATACGTTTCTGATGATGGCTATCAGAGTACCCTAAAGCGGATAAAATGTGTTTGACTTGTTTGGGAGAATACTTAGTGCCCCATTCTTTATGGCGCATTGCCTCACTAATGGTATGAATTCTTTTTTTTGTGGTTCGGGGATCTTCTCCCAGCAACTCTGCTATGTCTGTTGTATAACAAGGACGAGAAGTAAATTCCTCGAAATTCATAGCTAGATTGTTTCGTTTCTTTCTTGACATTACTAATTGTTTAAGTGGTTGTGTTGATTGTTAGTATAAAAATAAAATGTATTAAAATCTATGCCCTATAAGTTTCTTTTACGAAAATCCACTTTGATAGGTACGGTGAAAGGTTGTGGCAGTGTAGAGTGTAAAATCTCCTAAGCAACTTTGAAACAGCGTTAACATATCTTTATTGCGATGAGCGTTTAAAATCAGTTCAGATTTTTCTTTCCATTCTGGTTTTTTTAGACATCGGGCAAGTAAATTAGAAACCTGTGATAATCCTTTGTAGTAATCAGCATTTTTCTTTTGCTGCGTTTTTACTTTTTGAAGCCATTCGTAAGTCCCCCGAAAACCGAATTCAAAATGACGGTCAAAATATTTCCAAGGTACAGGGATATACCGTTCGGGACGTTTGCCAATATAATTTCGTGCAAGCAATACGCGTTGAAGAAAATCACTTAGGTAGAGGGTTACTCTTTCTTTGAAGAAGCGGTAGGTGATTAAAGAAAAATATTCTCGAATTCTATCTTTAGAAAGCGCTTCTTGGTAGAGCGTAAATTCCTGCCCAGTGTAAAGTATTTTCTTTGCGAAACTCCAAGCCGCACTGGTGAACTCTTCAATTTCACAGGCAAGGGCTGGATCATCACCTGCCACTTGAAAGTCCCTTGAAGCAACTTTGCCCAGCGCAAAACCGCTCGGCGAACTATTATTATTTTTTTCTGCACACACCACCCTTTCCATTGAAGCTTTGAAAAAATCAGGAACACCTTCCAAATCGGAAAGTTCCTCTTTTTTTGAAAAATCATTTTTTAAAATTTTATCAACAGGAAAACTGTTTTTGTTTTCCGTATTTATATTATTATTTTTTATACTTTCAAAAGTGCAGTAATTTGCAACATAGCCTTTAGGATTTAATTCAAAATTGATTTCTATTTTTAAAAATTCTTTGATGGTAACGTTTCCGTGTAAAGTTTGGTATGCACGAAGTTTAATAAATTCTGCTTCTTCGATTGGAACACGGGCAATCAGGAGTTTAGGATTTAATTCTAGTTCAACGCCTTGATGATTACCAAGATTTTTTTTGGAAAGCACAATTCCTGCTTGGAGTAGAAAATCTAAATGTCGGTAAATTGTACAACGATGATTTTTCTTTCTGTTGCCAACCGCTTGTAGTACGACTATAAAGGGACGTGTAGGATTACGTTTACGTATTCTGTTGTCTTGTAGGAAACTGCCGAATACACTAATAAGTGTATCGGCAGTGGACAGATATGCAGACTTTAGGGATAGCTTTCCATAGAGATCAGGCTGAGTCATTTTCAAGTGCGCATTGTACTGATCGAAATGCACTCGAAGACGGTCTTTTGTTTTTTCGTAGTCTAATAAGAAATAGAGCACTTGCCTGATCTGTTTAAAGAATAATTAGTGAATTGTAACAACTTTAAGGTTTGAAGCAAGGAGCAAATGATTTCAGAAAATGAATTTTATTTGCCGCTCTTACTTCTAACAATTCAAAAGTAGAGAATATAAAAATGTACTTTTTTCACTCCTGCAAAAAGCTGCAAAATTTGTATACTTTGGTAAAATTGAGTTTACTTGTATGGAAATGTACCAATCGCTTTCTGTGGTGTGCAAAAACAAAAAAATGTGCAATTGGTTTTTACTTTATAATCTTGACTGACAGTATTTATAGGCGCTACTGTTTGATTGAATTAATAGATTTATACAGGTTCGATATTTTTTTAATTAATAAAAGTTACAAAAAATAATTTTCAAAAAACAAATTGTATCCTTTAAACTATTGTTTTAAGTGTTCCATAAAATAATAGTTAAGATATATTAGTGGATAGAATTAATTTTGTTTATTTGCGATGTAATAGTAGTAAATGAACTATGTTGTTTCAAAAGAAAATTGACTATCATCTTCAAGAGATTCTAGTTTACTTTGTAGATCAGGACGGTCGTAAACAAGGTACGCTGAAAGCCTATTTTGCAGATAAAAACAAGGAGATTAGGGAGGAGCTATTGTTATATACCCAGGAATATAAGGATGGAGAAACAATTGAAGGAAAAAGAGATTACTTTTATTCCAAATAATGCTGCTTTATGTCGGTCTTTGTCGCTCTATGCGCCTATAAGTATTTCCACGTGGAGAGTATTTCGTACTACTACTGTATTATAAATAGTTAACGTATTTTTTTGAAAATATAAAAAGAGTAGTAATTTTGTGAACCAATCAACTACTATTACCGTTTTAGATTCATACATAAAGCATTAAAGATTACCATAGCTGGTTGAGAGATCCGGAAGCTAATGCAAACTCCCCGTTTGTTGCTTCCGGTTTTTTTTATGTAATTAATTTAAGTCTATGCTAATTTGAAAATAATAAAGGACGACTCTAGTTGTATTTCCCTAACCATTTCAACGCCTTCTCCTTATTGTTAAAAACCTCTGTAGGAACACGATTCTTTTTTATTTTAAATACAAGACTGGCAACAAAACTTGCAATGTAATTATCCATTACCATAGCAATAGCCTTGATGTTTATATAAGATTCTTCTAGTTCATAATACTTTTTGGCTTCCTGATTAATATTCAGGGCATTGTTGACAATCACCAAAACTGAAACTATTTTTTCTTCTGAACCAGAAGCCGCTTTTCGATCTTTGACAAATTGCTTTGCCATGAGCAAGTTTATCTCATTGATAGTAGGGTTTATAGTCTGAATTATTATTCCATCCTCTAGCCATGTTTCTGAATAATGGCTGCTTACGTAATTTTCTTTCATTTTTTTAAAGTAAATTTCTGTCATTAATATAAGTGTATATACCTTAATTTCAATATAACATTACTAATTAACCCCTTGTTTTCTATGAAAAAAAAATCAATTTAATCAATGAGATTGTTCTAACTGCCAAAGCCAGTGGGATTTCCCACTTAACAGCCCAAGACGAATATTACGATGGTAGGGTTATTACGGTGAACGAAAATAGAGTTCTTAATTTTGGTTCTTATAGTTATATGGGTCTTGAAACCGATTCAAGGTTAAAAGAAGCTGCTATCCAGGCAATCCGACAATTCGGAATCCAATACCCCTCTTCAAGAGCTTATGTGTCCAGTATTTTATACAGCGAACTAGAAACTCTGGTTCAGCAGATGTACAATGCCCCTATTGTACTGGCAGGTTCTCTATCCATAGGTCATCATGGGGTGATGCCAGTAGTGATAGAAGAAGGAGATGCTATTATCCTAGATCAACAGGTACATTCTAGTGTTCAAGATGCTGCCCGTAAATTGCAACTTAATGGTGTTTCTTTAACCATTGTTAGACACAACAATATTGAAGAGCTGAAAAACAAAATAGAGGAACTCTCTTCAAAACATCCTAAGATATGGTATATGTGCGATGGGATATATTCTATGTATGGAGACGTATCCCCTATGAAAGAACTCGTGGAACTCGCTGACCGTTACAAACAACTTTACCTTTATGTAGACGACGCCCACGGAATGAGTTCCTTTGGAATAAATGGAACTGGTTTTGTGATGAGCCAGATAGGATTACATCCTAAAATGATTCTTTGTACAGGTATGGCAAAAGCCTTTGGTACTATGGGAGCTATTTATATTATTGCTGATAAGGGGCTTGCCTCAAAAGTTCGTAACTGTGCAGGTCCTCTTATTTTTTCAGGTCAAATGGCTACTTCAATTCTTGGAGCAAGTATTGAATCAGCAAAAATTCATCTGTCAGGAGAAATTATAGTACGTCAGGATTTTTTGGCAGAAAAAATAAATTATTGCCATAGGCTTCTAAAAAAATATAAACTTCCTGATATTTCTGATCCCCGAAGTCCTATTTTTTTTGTAGGGCTGGGTATGATGAGTGTAGGAATGAACCTTGTTAAACGTATGATGGAAGAAGGGTTTTATGTAAATATTGCCATTTTCCCAGCCGTTCCAGAAACGTGTTCAGGGATTCGCTTTACTATTACCTTGCATCTTAGCTTGGAAGATATAGAACAGATGGTGATTGCCCTTGCCAAACATTTTCCGCTGGCTTTGTCAGAAGAAGGTAGAACGGTAAAGGATATTCAAAGAGCGTTTAGGAAAGTAGCTGACTTGGATTTTTTAACGGATCAG